>DAOLYC010000106.1:0-7424 GCA_035425605.1 Ferruginibacter sp. | reverse complement strand
TTCTTTTGCATTTATCTCCACTTTATTATCTGCCAGCAAATGTGGTGATACAAAAATTCCGGTAACCAGTTTTAAAACTGCATATTGTTGTATGCTGCCATCATTAAATTGAACATAACAGGTATTGTTGGTTACCTGAACGTTTGTTGTTTCGGTTTTGGAATTTTCTACGGTGTTTTTACCGGTAATACAGGAATTTAATAAGATTGTGGTACAGCAAATTGCTGTAATAAAGGGTACAGTTCGTTTCATTGGGTAGGGTTTTTTACATAAACGCCAATGCCACTGCTTTATTATAATAAAAGATAATTATTTATAAAAACAGCACCCATATATTAAAACACTAAAATAAATATTCCGTTTATTATTGCTGTACAAAAAGTACGATAACTAAAACTAATGCAACAAATAAAAGGGTAAGGCAACTCACAGCCAGGTAAGCAATGGTTTTCATAAGAGGTAATTTAAGGAATAAAAATTTACAAAAAATATACCATAATCATGTATTGTTAGTAACTTAATGATAAATCGTTTTTATACTAAGTATAATTACATTGAGAATATTATTAACTAATTTATATAAACTGTATCTTTTTAAAAAAATTGTACGCTTAAATAATTCAACTAATAAGATAATTAATTACATTGATAAAAAAATAAACTTATGACCAGAATGAGAATAGTATTACTTGCATTTTCTGTGGCTTTGATAGCCATTGTATCGTGCAAAACAGTTGGCCGCATTGCTGCAAAATATTGGCTCAACAGGGAGATAAAGGAATTTGTATCTAACTGCGAAGATAAAACCGGGTTTATTGTTGGTAAAGAAAATGCACATAAATATTGCGACTGTGCAGTTGATATTGTGGCCGAGCAATACCACAATTACCAGGATGCAAAACAATTATCAGTTTCGGCAATTGTAGAATTTATAAACAAATGCAAATAGTCTTTCAGCATTTTGTTTACAAAAAAAAATAATTGTAACTTATTTCTTTATTAATCATTAAAACAAACGACATGGCAATTGTAAAAGTTATAGAAGTGATAGCTTCTTCCACAAAAAGTATTGATGATGCAGTGCAAAATGCTGTAACAGAATGTGCAAAAACTGTACGTAATATAGATTCAGTTTATGTAAAAGACATCAAAGCCCACGTAAAGGATGATAAGGTCATTTCATTTGGTGTGATATGTAAAGTTTCCTTTAGGGTTGACTGATAAATTAAATTAATTCACAACGAAGCCTTTTACATTGTAAAAGGCTTCGTTAACTTTAAAAGCATTTGCAGGTTTAAATATTTTTAACTACTACATCAATTACCTGTTTCTTATCAGGACTCTCCCACCTGAACCTTACTATATATATATTGCCGTTTGATGTTTTTAACCGATAAGGTATCTTAAGAGTGTAATCCACATCATTATTTTCCATTGCTCCTTTAACCTGTTTTAAAAGCATATCGGTTATTTTTATTTCATTGAGGTTACTATCATACACCCAAAAATTTTCTTTACCCCCAAAAATACCCGTTATACTTGTGCCTTTTATATTTGAAATATTAACACTTGTATAAGCCATTTTAGGCGAAACTTTTATAGAAGTATCAACCATAACTTTCATATTTTTTGCTTGTAAACCGCAAATGGTTGCTTTGGCAGCATTGGTTGATTGAATATTTTTTATAACTTTTGAAACTTGTATTTGTTCACCCTGTTTTGCAAATGTTACGGGCATTTCCATTCTTAATTGATTTTTACCTTTCAAATCGTACAACCTTATTTTTACAAGCCCGTTAAAATTATTTTTTATGGCTATTGCCGAAACTATAAATTTAATGCCCAGATTAGTAATCTCTTTTACTGTAAAACCTGTTGCCTGTTTATTGGCCAGGATATTGGGTACAGCATAAAGTATTTCTCCTTTTGGCGATAAAACGGTTAATTCTGCACCTGCAAAAACAGCTCTTTTGCTATCAGTAATAAAACCTTGGGGTTGATGAACTAATAATTCAATTTCTTTATTTACAGGAATGCGGTTACTCAATAATTGTGCACCATCAATTTTTACAGCAATATCATCTTTAGTCGTAATGCCTTCACTAAAATACCTGAGTCCGGTTAAAGGCATAATACCGTTGTTTTGGGCAAATGTTACGGCCCCAATTAAAAAGATACAGGTAAAAATTAAAACTGCTTTTTTAAGTAATAAAAATATAGGATTCATTATATGAATGGTTATAACAATAAAGTAACTGGCGGTTTAACTGCCTTGCAGTAAGGGAACGAATTGGCTTGTATTTTATTATAAATGTTGAGGTAATTTTATTGATGAAGCGTTAAAATAATAGCAATAGATTGTTTAAATATTTATGTTACAAATATTTTACATAGTAACTGCTGCTATTCAATATTTCCTTTTTAAAACCCATTACTTTTATAAATTTTTCATGCTTTGGGTTATGCACCTGGGTGTAGATAATTTTTTTAATACCGTTTGCTTTTAAAAACCTCTGCCTTCATCAAAAAGAAAACGACCTACTTTAAAATCACGGTATTTGGGAATGGTATAATTTATGTGTACAAAAGCATTTCCTTCAACATCTATATTTGCCACAAAAATGTTTGCCACCACAATATCTCTCAATACAACAAATTTTATGGTATCATTATTATCAGTTAGTTTAAAATCAGGAAAATATGCTTTAATATCGGCATTATAAAAGCTAAGGAACTTTGGTATTAAAGCTGCATCTTTTTTAAACGGCACAAGGTCAAACTTTTCATTCCGGTTGTAAATCTTAAAAAGAAAATAAATATTGATAGCCAGCAATACGCTATTGGTTAATACAATTGGGTATGCATTAATGATTACACCGTACAAAACAAAAAACAGGCAACCAAGGCTGTTTATCCACCTGAATTTAATATCGGTGGTAACCCAAAGTGATACGGCAAGAAAAATAAAGGCCAGGTAACCCGGCAGTTGAACAAGAAATTGCTGCATAAAAAAAATTATAGCTGCAAGATAAACCTTTGCAAAAAATTATCTTGTTTTACAGCAGCAGATTTATCATTTTAAATACCAAAAATGTTACGGGTATTTAAAATGATAAATGTTTTTTAGTTTATTGAATAACTTTTAGGTAATAAATTCAGGTGGTCAAGTAAGCCAGAAATTACACCTTTATTTTCTTCTACATTTCGTATTTCCATTATTTGCTGGCCACGAAGTATAATCTCTACGGTACTAACGCAGAGGTTTAGTTTTTTACGTGTTGGTTTCAGCGATCTCCATCCTTTTAACAGCGGTGGAATTGTTTTAGAATGTGTGCCTGTAATCTTAACATCAGCCTTAAAAGATTCTCCATCAGTTGAAAGGTTCTCAATCTTAAATTTCACATCAGGCATTCCCTCTTTTATACGGCTAAAAAAATCTAAAAACTCTTTACCCGAAACCGTTTTTTTTAAAACTATTGTCGAAAAATTTCCTGTCAGGCATTCCTTAGCTACTTCAAGGTTTTCATTTTCTATGGCTTTAAAAAGATTTTGTATCACATCGTACTCCTGATAATTCATAACATTCATCATATATTTTGTATTTTAAAATAAAGAGATAAGGTATAACACCCCAATTACCTTAATTATACGAAAAAAAATCCGGTTT
Source organism: Ferruginibacter sp. (assembly GCA_035425605.1). Classification (GTDB taxonomy): domain Bacteria; phylum Bacteroidota; class Bacteroidia; order Chitinophagales; family Chitinophagaceae; genus Ferruginibacter. The sequence continues at coordinate 3,757 of DAOLYC010000106.1, read as the reverse complement.
ACCAAAAACAAAGCGGTATCTATGGTAGTGGTATTTTGTTGCCCATTATTTTTGTGAGTGTTCCTCGTAAGCTTTTATAAAATAAATTTTAAAACTAAGTAACTATTAATTTATAACATACCATAAAGAGTAACCTTTACTTGAAATAGTAATAACCTGCACAAATAATTGGTGAATAATAAAATGACAGTTTGAGCTTTATGAAAGAACTATTGGCCGACCAAGATGCTATGATTATTCATCTCGGGAAAGTATTATAAAATAGGCGATGAAGTAGCAATAGCTTATGGAACCAGCGATTATCTTACAACTTTAATGAAGCAACACGAAACCACAGTGTGGTTGTTACGTTTGCACTTGAAGTAACCCATTTAGTTTTATTATTTAATTATTAGCTTTCGGTTTTATAAAATATATCCTATCTGTAAGAAATTTCTTTGGCTAACAAACCTACTACATAATGTTAGGTAGGTATTTTTTTCTATTGGCAGATTATCTACAAATTTTTGTTTACTGTTTTTTTGAAATTATAAACACCGCCGGCACTGGGCGTTCACCAGATTTGCTGCTGGGTGTTATGGTTTCTTTTCCGTTTACAAGCATACAACTGCTACCACCACCATCTAAATTCAACGCCTCTACACAACCTGCATCAATTAATAATTTTGCCTGTTGCTTTAAAGTAGCCCCTTCTGCAATACCTGGAAACCTGCCTTGTATAACCATTATGATAAGATATCCATCAGCAGTGTAGCCCATACAGGTTCGTGGGTGTTTATCATTGATGGCTTTGCCGCCGAATTTTAATTCCTCTTCATTGGTTATTTTTATTTTACCATCCTGCACTAAAACGGGGCCTCCGCCAACTGCAGTTTCTTTTTTCCATAAAGCTGAATGGTTTTTATAAGATTTAAATGATAATGAATTTAAAGAATCCATAATTGCAGCCTGTGGCTTTTGTATGGCATACGGATATTTTGATGCTGAATCAGCAAACACCCAGGCAACATCTGCTTTTCTTTTTTTATCAATACCCAATACACTGCCAATGGGATGTTTATATTGAAGTGTATCTTTTCCTTTTAAGGCAATTGTATGAACATTATAAGATACAATGCTTCCATCTTTTATCACCATATTCAAATTCTGATTTTTATCAAAATTGAAAAAAGTACAATTAACAACTACTAAAGGCTTAGCATTTTTTTGGTAAAATTGTAAGGGTGTAATTCTTCTGCCCAGGGTTGTATCGGTTGTAAAATCTAGTTTTTTATTGCTGAGTTTTGCTTTTACATAAAAAGCGATAAATGGTTTTCCATCTAGCGAATCGGTGGTTTTAAAAACTTGCAATGAAGCAGGTAAAGGAGCATAATCGGCACTAACATTTATCCATCTAAGCTGGGCATACGAGTAAGCCGGTATAAAAAAACAAACAGCCGGAAATATACCGGCTGCAAAAAATATCTTACATAACTTATGATAATTCATTTTTGTAATTATTAATGAGTATAATCATGTAATTTAAACAAACTATAATTTTTTTTCTGATAGCCATTTTTCCCTGCCATAACCTGGTATCACATGTTTTTCGCTGTGGTAAGATGATCGTACCAATGGGCCGCTTTCTACATAATCTAAACCAAGTTGGTAACCAATTTCTCTAAATTCAGCAAATTCATCGGGGTGTACAAAACGGGCTACCGGTAAATGTTTTTTTGTAGGTTGTAAATATTGTCCAATAGTAACTACATCTACAAAGTTTGCCTTTAAATCTTTTATTGTTTGTATCACTTCTTCTTTTTTCTCGCCAAGGCCAAGCATGATACCGCTTTTGGTACGCATGCCGCCTTCTTTAAGAATGCGTAATGTTTCCATACTCTGCCAATATTTTGCTTGAATGCGTACCTGTCTTGTAAGTCGCTCGGTTGTTTCTATGTTGTGGCTTACCACTTCGGGTGCTGCATCTATTACTCGTTGAATATTTTCACGGTTAGCTTTAAAATCGGGTATCAGGGTTTCTAAAGTTGTAGTTGGATTTAATGCTTTTACAGCTTTAATTGTATTATACCAGATAATGCTACCGCCGTCTTTTAGCTCATCTCTGTCAACAGAAGTTATAACGGCATGTTTAACTTTCATTAAATTTATTGCTTCCGCTACACGCTGTGGTTCATCCCAGTCAACGGGTAAAGGTCTGCCGGTAGCTACATTACAAAAACCACAACTTCTTGTGCAAATATTGCCAAGTATCATAAAAGTAGCTGTGCCTTCGCCCCAACACTCGCCCATGTTTGGACAGTTTCCGCTTTCGCAAATGGTATGCAATTTATGTGTATCTACCAGGCTTCGTACATGGCGGTATTCTTCGCCAATGGGTAATTTCACTCTAAGCCAATTAGGTTTCTTTGGTTTCTGTTCTACTATGCCATCAATAATGGGTAATTCTGTCATGCTTAAAATTGTTGTTCTATAAATATTAGCTTATTTTCTTTTTCCAAATAATAGGGTGAAATAAGCGCCAAAGAAAAATTGATTTTCTTTGTTACTAATCATCTGTGGTATTTTTTTTGAATAAAATTCTGCAACTGCGCCCACTTCAATAGCTGCTACTAATTCATTAAACCTGCCGTAATCGAACCTTACGGCTGGTTTTACATAAAGTCCGGGAGTCATTTTTATATGGTTCCAGCCTTTACCTAAACCCGGCCCCGATGGATTGCGGCCAACAGGGTTGGCAAATATTGCACTATCAGGTGAATCGTAACGAATAAACCGGCGGCCATTATTATCATCTATTTCAAATTCGTAAGCACGCAATACGCCAAGTGTAATACCACCACCAAAATTAGCGGTAACGCTTACACCGTTTTTATTACTTTTATTACCCAGTAAATATTGTTTTTGTACACCCAGTTTTACCGGGTAAAAGAAATTTATTTTACCATAAATAAAAGGCGCCGCAGAAACAAAGGGGCTGTTTTGTTTTTCTTCTTTCTGGTGCTTACGTTCGGCAATCTCAAATTGAAAAAGTGTACTGCTCTTTACTGTTTTTGAATATCCCTTTTCAAACGAAATGCCATAGCCATCTGTTAGTAATTTTATGCCAAAAGCATAATGTTTACGATAAGCAATAACACCTTCTTCCTCTGCTTTTATCAATGCGTTTATTTTTGCCCGCTTTTCTTCTTTACGAACCTGCTTTTTTGATTTTCCAGTTTGCTGTGCATATCCCGAAAAACAAAATGCAACGGCCGCCACAATGATTAATGATCTTTTCATGTATATTTTTTACTAAAGTAAATTTAATGCAAAAATACTATCTGCTGTTTAAAGATGATACATTTGTAATAAGAACCGCTGCATACATCATTAATAACAAAAAAAATTAACAAATGACCGCTTCAATTATTTATACCGGTAACCTGCGTTGTAAATGTACCCACATCCAAAGTGGTACTATTATTGAAACTGATGCCCCCACAGATAACAGGGGTAAGGGAGAAAAGTTCAGCCCAACAGATACGCTTTGTGTGGCATTGGCTACCTGCATCGTAACTACCATGGGCATAAAAGCAATGGATATGGGTATTGAATTGGCAGGAACATCAATGGAAGTTACCAAGCACATGCTAAGCGAACCCAGGCGTGTAGGTAAAGTTGATGTAAAGCTTTCTTTTCCGAAGACTTTGCAACTGGAAGAAAAAGACAGGATTATTTTACAAAGAACAGGCGATAATTGCCCGGTTGCAAAAAGCCT
>DAOLYC010000105.1:0-7432 GCA_035425605.1 Ferruginibacter sp. | reverse complement strand
AATAAAACCACATTACTTAATGCAAAACTTGCATCTTTATCAACCATTACGAGGCGATAATAATTATTGCCGATAGACGGCCTGTCATCAATAAATGTATAACTTAATTCTGTTGATGAGTTGCCGGCTGCATTAACCATACCTATTGGCTGATAGTTATTTCCATCGCTACTTCTTTCTATTGTAAAATAAGCGCTGTTTATTTCAGAAGCTGTTTTCCATGTTAAGATATTTTTTCCTTTATCTTCTTTTGCAGTAAAATAAAACAGGCTAATGGGAAGAGGCGCTCCGGTTTCTTTAAACCCACGGTTAGGTGCCAATCCGCTATAAGGCAAACCAACATTAACGCCGGTTTCAATTACAGGGCTACCGGGAGTAGGAAAGTAAGAAGCATCTAACTTAGGATTGATAAAAATATTACTGGAGTTAATATAATTTATTGGGCTACCGTTATTAAATTCAAAATTGTTATTGCTTCCGTTGTTGTATAAATCATTGTTCTTTATTTGCAAACCGTTTACAGCACTGGCATTATCGCATCGTAATACATAGTAATTAAAATTGGTGATGATGTTGTTTATAATTTGAATATTGCTTGAACCGTAGCCACCAGGAATATCAACTCCAAAGAAAGGAGCATTAGCACCTGCTAAGGCCAAAAAAGTATTATTATACACTATAAAGTTTGAAGCCGTATAATTGGTACCATCATCATTTACCTGGATGTTTATGGCTTTACCTTGCCTGGTACCATCGGTTTTGCCGATATTGTATGCCAGGTTTTTTTGTATGGTGATATCGTTCATATAATCTCCCGGCCTTAATGAAAAGAATATAGGGTGCGATATACCTTTGAAAGTATTATTTTCTATGATACAATTTTCAGTTGAAAACTCAAGTATTACACCCGATTCCCAATGGGCTGCTTGTGTACTGCGGCCTATGATGTTATTATGTATATATGCGCTATACTCATAAGCGCCTTTTGATTGATAGTTTAAGTCTATACTGCCTTCAATGCTGTTGTTATAAATTTCTAATCCTTGCTCATGAAACATTTCAATACAAAAATCAAAATAATTATTTGTGCCGTTAACTTCATAAGGGAAAGGTGGACGTTTTAAAATATTGTCATAAATCTTACAATCTTTAATATATCCATCGTTCCATAATTTTATGGGCCAGCCTTTTAAAGTACCTGTAGTTGTAATGTTGTTGTTGTAAATCAACATTCCCTTTTGGCCGCCAATGTTTAAACAACCATATCCATAAACGCCATCAAAACTTGCACAGTTGGTAACAGTGTTGTTATAAAACTTATTGCCTGTAGCATAAATCAACGGCGGATTATCGGAGTTGTCGCTTCGGCCACCCCATACAATTCCCCTTTGTGCAAAATTTATTATCGTGCAATCGTAAATAGAAAAATTTGAACGGCCCTGGATTTGAATAGCCCAGGATGTACTGTTCTGTCCGTCCATTTGTAAATTACTGATGTGTTGGTTACCATTGGTACCCTCGGCACTTAATGCCTGTATGATCATCTGGTACACTGTAGAAAATGATGCTTTGATTATTGAACTTACGCCTTCACCTTCTATACTAACTCCGGGGGCAAGTGTACAGGTTACAGTTTCAACATAAGTGCCTGCATTTACATGAATGATATTACCCGGTGTGGTAATGGTTAAAGTGGCTTTTCGTAAAGTTTTCCATGGGTTGCCGATAGAACCTGTGCCTGTAGCATCATTGCCTGTAGGACTAATGTAATAAGTAGCGGCAAATGACATGGAAGAAAAAAGAACAAAACTGATTGCTAAGAGAATTGTTGATACAATTCTACTTGCAGAAAATTGGTGGATTTTCATACGGATACATTTAGGTTTTAAATAGATATTGATTTTGACCTGCTATTGGATTGACAGGACAAAATTTTATTTTACAAAAATCACAAACCTGAAAATATTTAAGAGTAGTTCAAAATATGATACTCTTGTAGAGAAAAATTAAAATGGTTTAGTGTACAGGAATTTAATGGTACACTACGTGCATTCAAAATACTTCTCTTATTTTCTACGCTTGTAAAAAATTTATTTTTACTGGATTGTTTGCCTGAGGATAGCAGGCAAGGATATATTTATCTTATCTGCGAAAAAAAAATTCTACAGTAAAACAAATGGTATATTTTTTTTGAAAGTGTTAGAAGGGTGATACGGATAAGTTATAGCCCTCTAAGGATAATGTAAATTTTAAGTTTTCATAAGGTTATTAATTTTGCTTTAAACACATCTTGAAATTTTACAACAATTATGCCAAAGTTTTAAAAAGCAATGGTTGTTTTATTTAAACGAACCAGGTTTATATAAATCGGTAAATAATGAAATTTATTTTACCGCTAACCTGCTTTTTCTTAAGCAATTGTGCTTATTCAATTAATTGGGGAACGAGAATAAGAATATTTTATTTTATAAAATACTTTCTTTTTTTAAAAAAGGTATTTTTTGTTTTTTTTAAAAGTAATATCCGTTATTAATAAATAAATTTTTGCGTAGTAATACACGAAAAAATACTAAATTTTATTAACAGGCAATAACTTCAAATGTTGTAGAAAAAATGCCGCAATTGTAATAAAAATACTACGCAAAAAGCTTGGCTACCCCAAATGCAGCAGCCGCTGCAATAGCACCAATTACAGTAACTTTTAAAGCCCCCAGCCAGGGGTTAACCCCCGTTAACCGACTTTTTAAAAACCCAAAAACAAATAAGCATATTAATGTAACAATTACTGAAATTTTTAGTGCTGCTGCAGTACTACTGATAAAAAAATATGGTGCTAGTGGAATAACACCTCCTACTACATAAGATATACCAATGTTTAATGCGCTTTTTGTTGCTCTTTTTGGATCGGGCTTATCAAGTCCTAACTCATACTTCATCATAAATTCAACCCAGCGGTGTTTATCTTTTGCAATTTCTTCGGTAGCTTGTTCCTGCAATGCAGGGCTTAAACCAATGTTGGCAAAAAACTCTTTTGTTTCTTCAATTTCTTTATGCCGTATATTTTCCACTTCATCATATTCTCGTCTTACTTCACTTGCATAATGATCCTGTTCTGTTTTACCTGCCAGGTAACCACCAAGTCCCATTGCAATACTACCGGCAGCAATTTCGGCAATGCCTGCAAGTACAACAATACTACTTTTATCAACAACGCCGCTTAGTCCGGCAGCCAGGGCAAAAGGCACTGTTAACCCATCACTCATGCCAATTACAACATCTCGTAAAAGGTCGCTGCTTTTTAAATGAGATTCTGTATGAATTTGTTGAGAAACGGTTTCCATATTTTTTAAAAAACTAAGTTACAATATTGAACAACAAAAAAACCGCTGATTATTTTTCAGCGGCTTTTTTATTGCTATTTAATTAAGTTGTTTCAAACTTTTTTCTATTATACCTACACATTCCAGTACCTGCTCTTTGGTAATGATAAGCGGCGGTGCAAAACGTATCTTATCGCCATGTGTAGGTTTAGCCAGCAGGCCGTTTTCTTTCAGCAATAAACATAATTCCCAGGCTGCATTGGGATTATAATGTTTAATAACAATGGCATTTAATAAGCCCATGCCCCTCACTATTGAAATATATGGGGAGTTTAATTTTTTTAATTCGCTGCGAAGCAAGGTCCCCATTGCTTCGGCATTGGCACACAAGTTCTCATCCTTTAATACTTGAAGTGCAGTAATAGCAACAGCGCATGACAACGGGTTGCCGCCATACGTACTTCCATGTTCGCCAGGTTTTATCGTCATCATTATTTCATCATCACATAAAACTGCACTCACAGGCATGGTACCACCACTTAATGCCTTTCCAAGTATCAAAATATCGGGTCGCACATTTTCATGGTCGCAGGCAAGCATTTTGCCGGTACGTGCAAGGCCGCTTTGAATTTCATCAGCAACCATCAGCACTTTATATTCATCACATAAGTTGCGGATGCCTTTAAAATATCCTGTTTCAGGCACAACAACGCCGGCTTCGCCCTGAATGGGTTCAAATAAAAATGCAGCTACGTTTTTATCTTGCAATGCTTTTTCTAAAGCAGGCATATCATTATGAGGTATTGATACGTAACCGGTATTAAATGGCCCAAAATTATTTTTTGCTGTGGGATCGCTGCTGAAAGAAATTACATTGATGGTACGGCCATGAAAATTACCATCGCAAACAATAATCTTTGCTTCATTAGCAGCAATTCCTTTTACCTCGTAAGCCCATTTGCGGCAAAGTTTAATGGCAGTTTCTACTGCTTCAACACCAGAGTTCATTGGCAACACCTTATCATATCCAAAATAATTGGTAATATATTTTTCATATTCGCCTAGCAAATTGCTATGAAAGGCACGGGAAGTAAGCGTAAGCTTTTGCGCTTGCTCAATTAAGCTGGCAATAATTTTTGGATGACAATGGCCCTGGTTAATGGCAGAATAACCACTTAAAAAATCGTAGTATCGTTTATCATCTACATCGTATAAAAAAACAGATTCGCCTCGTTTTAAAACTACGGGCAAAGGATGGTAATTGTGTGCACCAAATTTATCTTCCAGGTTAATGTATTGTTGGGTATTTGCTGTAATAGCTAAAGTTGAATTCATAAAATAAAATTGAAAAATTGTAAAAAGTAAATGATAACGCTCCCTGCAGGTGCAGGGTAAAAATTTTACCGTCCTCGATGATTAAGCAAATCGAGGTTATTATAAAGGAAAGAAAATATGGTATGCTTTAATTGCATTAACGGGTGCAAGTTAAACTAATTTACTGTTTTAATAAAATAGTTCTGCTTTTCAAATATTGTTGTATCTATAGTTGAATTAAAAATGCCATAAACAGTACTTCCGCTTCCACTCATGGCTGCATATAATGCTCCCATTTTGTAAAGTGTTTCCTTAATTTCTTTTATTTGAGGATACGCTGTAAAAACCGGGGTTTCAAAATCGTTAACCAATAGACTTTTCCAACTATCTACCGGTTGTTCAATGATTTTATTTATTGAATTGCCTAAAGCATTCTTTGAATTACCATCATGTATTTGTTTTGCTAATTGAGAAAAAGCCCATCCGGTATTGATATGAATACGAGGATTGATTAAAATAATTTTATACCCTGCCAGTGTAAAATTTATCTCTTTTAAATTTTCGCCACGGCCGGTGGCAATACATGGTTTGTTGATGATAAAAAATGGGCAATCGCTGCCAATCTGCAAAGCGTATGCTATAAGTTTAGCGGTTGTTATGTTTAGTTTTAATTTATCGTTGAGCAGCATAAGCATAAAAGCTGCATCGGCTGAGCCGCCACCCAGCCCTGCTCCCATGGGAATAGCTTTGTGCAAATGTATTTTTACAAAGGGAATTTTCGGGAAATCTTTTTTTAATAAATGATATGCTTTTATGCAAAGGTTATCTTCAATACTTATGTCAATAGGTAAACCGGTTGCAGTAAACTCAATTGCTGATGAGGGAATTATTTCAAGTGCATCTTTAATGGGTAGCGGATAAAAAACAGTTTCAATATTATGATAACCATCATCTCTTTTGTTCAACACCTGTAAACCTATATTTATCTTACAATTTGGAAAACTGATCATGGCTAATCATACATTGGCATTGAAGAAAATTTTTTGAAAGTATTATTTATTGCTCCGTCTTTTTATTTCATCTCTAATGGCAATGGCACGAATATAATCTTCATGTTCTAAAACCTCTGCTAGTAACCCTTCAAGTTCATCAAGCGATAAAGAAGTTAAATTGTCGCTACTACTGATTTCGGTGGTAACAGATGCGGAAGTTTTTGTTTTGCCATCATCTTCCATTAAGGAACCGGCTTTATCCAATAATGTATCGTAGGTAAAAATAGGGCAACCAAACCTTACGGCCAATGCCAAAGCATCAGAAGTACGGGAATCTATATCTACTGTATCGTTGGTAGTGCTGCAAACCAATTTGCTAAAAAAAACACCTTCCTGCAGATCGTTTATCACTACTTCAATTAGATCAACATTAAAGGCCATCATAAAATTTTTCATCAGGTCGTGGGTAAGTGGCCTGCTGGGGCTCATCCGTTCTAAAGCTACAGCTATGGCTTGTGCTTCAAATCCGCCAATAACAATTGGTATCCGGCGCAAACCGTTTACTTCACCCAACACCACTGCATAAGAATGTGTTTGTGTAATGCTGTGTGATAATGCAACTATTTCCAGTTCAATTTTTTTCATACCCAAACCTTCAGTTTCAAATATTGGTTACTATGTTAAACAGCAAATATAAAATAAAAGCCTTTCAAAATTAAGATGAAAGGCTTTAAATGTAAAACGCTTAACTTTTATTGTTGTTTATAATCCTTTTAATTTTTTTACAGCATCAATGATTTTAGGCATCACTTCAAAGGCATCGCCTACAATACCATAATCGGCGGCTTTAAAGAATGGCGCTTCGGGGTCTTTGTTTATTACCACAATTACTTTACTTCTGTTTACACCGGCAAGGTGTTGTATGGCGCCAGAAATGCCAATGGCAAAATATAAGTTAGGTGCAATGGCAAGCCCTGTTTGTCCAACATGTTCATGGTGTGGTCTCCAATCGCTGTCTGCCACAGGGCGGCTACAGGCTGTTGCGGCGCCTAACAGTTTTGCCAGGTCGGTAACGAATGCCCAGTTTTCGGGGCCTTTTAACCCACGGCCGCCACTAACAACAATTTCAGCTTCGCTTAATGGAATTTCTCCTACAACTTTATTGGTACTTATAACCTGCACTTTTGGTATATCAACGGTTGCGGTTAGTTCTGTTACTTCGGCTTTTAAATCGGTTGTTGTAATACTATATGAATTAGGATTAAGTGCAATGATTTTTACATCGGTATTTATTGTTACATTGGCAAAAGCTTTTCCGCTAAATACATTTTTCTTTACGGTAAAGCCATTGCTGGTATCTGGCAAAGCCACAACACCAGAAACTAAACCGGCTTTTAATCGCACACTTAGGCGTGGGGCAATAGCTTTTCCATTAAAATTATTTGAAAAAATAATTACTTTAGCATCAATAGCTTTTGCTGCTTCGGCAATAACTTTTGTATATACCTGGGCATCCATATTATTTAATGTATCATTTTTTATGGTATGTACTTTTTTAATTCCGTAATTACCTATTGTAGATAAATCATCTGTAACATTACCCAAAACAATAGCTTCGGCGCTTGTACCCAATTGCTCTGCAACTTTAGCTCCATAAGAAGCAGCTTCAAATGATGATTTTTTAATTTGTCCTTCTGACTGGTCTAAAAATATTAATACTGACATAAAAGAGTTTATAAATTTTAATTAAATAACTTTTGCTTCTTCGTGTAATAGCCTTACCAATTCTTCCGGTGTATCGGGCGA
>DAOLYC010000104.1:0-7490 GCA_035425605.1 Ferruginibacter sp. | reverse complement strand
TCTTTTGTTAGTAAGCCAATATATCTTTCGCCCCAGTCATCTTCATAATTCCTGTTATCATGGTTACCCGATTCGGAAATTCCAACTTTATAAAAATCGGGATATCTAAACATCGCTGCTGCTGTTGCAAAACCTCCGCCTGAATGCCCCCAAATGCCAACCCTGTCTAAATCCATATAAGAATATTTTGCAGCTAATTGTTTTAAACCCGATATCTGGTCTTGCAATGTATTATCAGCCATATTGCCATAACATACATCATGAAAAGATTTTGAACGACCGGGATTACAAGTGCCATCAATAACAACAACAATAAAACCAAGTTCTGCCAAAGCCTGGTGATCGCCTCGGGCAGCAGAAAATGAGCGACTACCAACACCTCCACCCTGTGGCCCGGGATAAATGTAATTTACAATCGGGTATTTTTTTGATTTATCAAGATTGGTAGGTGTAAACATCAATCCATATAAATCCCATCTTCCATCACGAGATTTTACAGTGATAGGTGTTGACGGTTTCCAGCCGGTAGCCGTTAACCTGCTTATGTCTGTTTTTTCTAAAGTGCTGATGAGTTTGCCTTTCATATCACGAAGAACGGATACAGTAGGTACATCAGGCGTTGAAAAATTATCAACAAAATATTTTCCATCGGGCGATAATGAAATATTGTGATTGGCAACTTCTGGTGTTAGCAGTTGCATGTTTTTTCCAGTAAAATCAATGCGATAAAAATGGCCAAAATAAGGATCGCTGCCAGCCTCACCGCCATTGGCCATAAAATACATTACCCGGTTTTTTTCATCAATCTTTAATAAACGAGTTACCACAAAATTTCCTTTAGTAACCTGGTTTTTCAATTGCCCGGTTGTAGCATTATATAAATAAAGATGTCCCCAATCGTCACGCTCGCTGTACCAAATAATTTCATTGCTGTTTTGTAAATAATGAAAATTAATGGCGCCCTGGCCACTTTCGTATTGTGTGGCTACTTTTTCTTCAAAAATTTCTTTTACATCGCCGGTTTTGGCATCAGCAATACGTACTTTTTCAATTTTATGATCACGTGATGTTGATATAAATGCAAGTTTAGTTCCATCGGCGCTCCATTCATTATCATCATAAGTACCGCTAGATGAAATATCATCACTTAAGGTTCCCCGGTGTTCATCGGCAGGAATTTTTAAACGAACGACTTTTGGATTGTCCACATCAATAATTACACGTTCTATCTTCACAATTTCTTTATCGCCCGGCAATGGATATTTCCAGGATTCTAAAGTTGGCGCCCCAATATTTGTTGTTACCAGGTACATATCTTTTACATGACGCTGGTCTTGTTGAAACGTTGCAATCTTTTTCGAATCTGGCGACCAAAGTAAAATAGGGCGTTCACTATGTGTCCAACCGGCATTATCGGTGGCATATCCATAATCTTTTACTCCATCTGTAGTAAGCTGCGTTTCTTTTTTTGTATCTACATCTTTCACCCATAAATTCCAGTCTTTAATAAAAGCGGCCTTTTTGCCATCAGGCGATATGAGTTCAGTTGATCCGCCTCCTCTTCTGCTTCTCATACCTCTTCCAGGCTTAGCTTCTGGTACAAGTGTTTTAATATCGGCTGATTGTTTTTTTTCACCAGTAGCAGAGTTCACTAATACATAATTAGTTTTGCCCGCCACAATTGTTTGAAACCAAAAATTTCCATCATCAAGCCAATTGGGATATACATCTCCACCATCTATCAATTTAAAAGTGTTAAACCCTAAAAATTTGGTTGCATGTTCATAATCGGCAGTAGTTAAAATTTTCTTATCTGGTTGTGCAAAAGCAGTAAAGAAATACAAGCATATTATTGCAGTACTTATGATATTTTTTTTCATAATAGTTGATTTTTTAAAAACAGGTTTTAAATTTAGCGAAACTATTTTAATTATTAAACAAGTATTACATCAGCGGTTTCAATTTGAATTGCAATGTTAAGCTTGTAACTTTAACATCAAATTACGTACGATGGTATTTGATATATTTGAAAACAAACCAATATTGAAAGATACTTATGGATTGGTTGTTTGTGGAGGTGCCAGCAGCCGAATGGGTATGGATAAAGGCCTAATTCAATATTATACAAAACCACAACGGTATCGTATTTATGATATGCTAAAACCTTTGTGCAAAGAGGTACTTATATCTTGTAATAAGCACCAGGTTGCTAAGTTAAAACCCAATATCCCTTACTTAGTTGATATGCCCGAATATGAACGTATTGGTCCAATGGCTGCATTACTCAGCGCTTTTACTAAGTTTTCAAAAAAAAATATACTTTTTATAGGATGCGATTATCCGTATTTAAAAAAAAATGACATTTTAGAATTTAGTAAAGTTTGTAAAACAGATGAACCGGCAGCATTTTGCAATGCAAAGAATAATATGTATGAACCAATGCTGGCCTGGTACCCACATAGCTGTGCTGACTTGCTTATGGAAAAATATGAAGCCAAGCAATATTCGTTAAGAATTTTTTTACAACAATGCAATGCCTATAAATTTTTCCCGGAAAATAAACAAAGCATCATCAGCATTGATACATACAGGGATTATATGAAAGCATATAAAACCATAAACGGATAAATGCATTGATTTCTTTTAGTAATTTTAAAAGATGAAAGGCAAACAATCGGTACAAATCAATATTCAAAAAATAACTGATAGCAAATTATCCGAAATGGATGATATGGTTGTTGTAGAAGAACCGCTGGAAATTAGTCTTGAATACAGCAGCAGCAATGGCCGCATTAAAAAGAACATAGCCATAACCATGCGCACGCCAGGCAATGATGAAGAACTGGCTGCCGGTTTTTTATTTACCGAAGGAATAATAAAAAGTAACAAGGATATTAAGGCGATAAGAAAAACCGCCATTGATGAAAACAGTTTACTGGTAACACTTGAAGAAGGGACGATGCCCAACCTGGCAAATGCTGCAAGGAATTTTTACAGTACTTCTAGTTGTGGTATTTGTGGCAAAACAAGTATTGAAGCCATTCAAACGATATCGGCATTTAAAACAGTAAACAATAACTTTTGTGTTACAGCAGCTATAATTTACAATTTACCCTTGTTGCTACAAAAACAACAGAACATTTTTGAAGATACCGGAGGCATACATGCAGCAGCATTATTTGATACGGATGGTAAATTTTTATTGTTGAAAGAAGATGTTGGCAGGCATAATGCACTGGATAAAGTAATTGGAACTTGTTTATTAAAAAATAAGCTGCCAATGCAAAACAACATCTTATTTTTAAGTGGCAGGGCCGGATTTGAATTAATACAAAAAGCTGCGATGGCCGGAATAAGCATGGTTGTTGCTATTGGTGCTCCATCAAGCCTTGCGGTAGAACTGGCACAGGAAAACAACATTACATTGATTGGCTTTTTAAGAAAACAACGATTTAATATTTATGCAGGTAAACAAAGGATTTGTTTATGAAGATTTTCCGCAAAATAAAACAACTAATTTTTAATAATGCTGAAAACCATCAGCATATAAAATATTAATTTGAAATTACGTATAAAGGCAAATTCAATAAGAATAAGACTAACAAAAACCGAAGTAAGTAAACTTGCAACAGCAGGTTATGTGCAGGAAGAAACTATTTTTCCGGGCAAAACATTTATTTATGCTTTAAAAACAATGAATAATGTAACCACATTAACAGCCACATTTACAGATAACCAAATTACAATGCTTGTTCCCCAGTTATTTGCTACAACCTGGCCACAAAATGAAATAGTTGGCATTGATGCAGAAATGATAGTAAATGAAAACAAAAAATTGTATCTTTTACTCGAAAAAGATTTTGTTTGTTTGGATGATAGCCATGAAGACCAAAGTGATAATTATGACAATCCAATAAAGCGCAGGTAGAATGACAGAAGAGAAAAAAGATATACCAGCCGCCGAAAATCCAGAAACATTTACCGGGCTAAAACTGGGGCCGCCATTGAAAGTGGCTGCAGGCATACCTGCTGTGGTACAAAGTTTTAAACATGTATTTGGCGAAGCTGGGATATTAAGAGGTTTAAAAGCATTGAACAAACTAAATAAAAAAGATGGATTTGATTGTCCAAGTTGTGCCTGGCCCGACCCCGATGATGAACGAAGTGCCATTGCAGAGTATTGCGAAAACGGCGCCAAAGCAGTTGCTGATGAAGCCACTGCAAAAGCAATAGGTGCTTCATTCTTTGCAGCAAATTCTGTAAGAGATCTTGCTTTATTAAATGATTATGATATTGGTAAAAAAGGGCGCATTACTGATCCCATGTATTTACCACAAGGAGCCACACATTATCAGCCTATCAGTTGGATGTCGGCGTTTTCAAAAATTGCAAAATCTTTAAACAGCCTTTCATCACCCGATGAAGCAGTGTTTTATACTTCAGGAAGAACCAGTAATGAAGCAGCATTTTTATACCAGCTTTTTGTTAGAGAATTTGGTACTAACAACTTACCCGACTGCAGCAATATGTGCCACGAGAGCAGTGGTGTGGCATTGGGCGAATCGCTGGGTATTGGTAAAGGTTCGGTAAAACTGGAAGATTTTTATGAAGCAGAAGTAATCATCATCTTAGGACAAAATCCGGGTACCAACCATCCCCGTATGTTAACTGCTTTACAAAAAGCAAAAAAAAACGGAGCCGTTATTATTTCTATCAACCCCTTGCCCGAAACGGGTTTGATGGGTTTTAATAATCCTCAAAAACTAAAAGGTGTTTTAGGAATTGACAGTGCATTAACCGATCTTTTTTTACCAGTAAAGATAAATGGCGATATGCCTTTATTACAAGCCATTGAAATTTTAATGTTGGATGAAGAAGAAAAAACAGCAGGTAAAGTATTTGATAAACATTTTATTGAAAACAATACAGAAGGATTTAATGATTTTTGCAACCACTTGCGATTATTAGATATAAAAAAGTTGGCTGATGCATCAGGTATAGATATGGCAGATATACAACAGGCAGCGGATATTTTAAAAACCAAGAAAAAGATAATAGCCTGCTGGGCAATGGGGCTAACACAACATAAAAATGCTGTTGATACCATCAAAGAAATTGTAAACCTGCTCTTACTGAAAGGAAGTATTGGTAAACCCGGCGCTGGCACCTGCCCGGTACGTGGTCACAGCAATGTACAGGGCGACCGTACTGTAGGTATTTTTGAAAAACCTTCCCCCACCCTTTTACAAGCTTTAAAAAAGCATTTTAATTTTAATCCACCTCAAAAACACGGGTACGATGTGGTGGAAAGTATTAAAGCCATGTATGAAGAAAAGGTAAAAATATTTATTGCAATGGGTGGAAATTTTTTATCAGCAACTCCCGATACTGAGTTTACAGCCAACGCTTTACGTAAATGTAAATTAACAGTACATATAAGTACAAAATTAAATCGCAGTCATTTGGTACATGGCCGTGAAGCATTGATTTTACCCTGCCTTGGCCGCAGCGATAAAGATGTTTTAAATGGACAGGAACAATTTGTTTCCTGCGAAAATTCTATGGGTGTGGTTCAGCAATCAAAAGGAATATTAAACCCGGTTTCAAAAAATTTACTAAGCGAACCGTCCATTGTTTGTCATCTTGCTAAAGTAACATTGGCTGATAGTAGTAATATTGATTGGGATAAATATTTGTTGCACTATGATTATATTAGGAACGATATAGAAAAAACGATTCCTGGTTTTGAAAATTATAATGAAAGAGTGAGGAAACCCGGTGGCTTTTATTTACCCAATTGTAATAGAGATGGAAATTTTAATACCGAAACAAAGAAAGCTCAATTTAATATTGCAAATTTTTCCGCTACAAAATTAGGCAGCGATGAATTGTTGATGATGACTATACGAAGCCATGACCAGTTTAATACAACCATTTATGGGCTTGATGACCGGTATCGTGGAATTTTTAATGAACGTAGGGTAGTATTAATGAACCAGGCAGATATGAATAAACGACATTTAAAACAAAACGATATTGTTGACCTAATAAATGAAGAAGATGGCAGGCAAAGGATTGCTTATAAATTTATTGTAGTTACTTATGCAATACCAGCAGGTTGTACAGCAACATATTTTCCCGAAGCTAACGTTTTGGTACCTATAAATAGTGTGGCTCAAAAAAGTAATACGCCGGTATCAAAATCGGTGGTTATAAAAATAAGAAAACACTAAAAACTACAGCATAACCAATTTTATACACGGTTATAATCTGCTTTCCAGTTTTTTATTTCCATCTTAATTTGTTTTTGGCTCAGGTTTTCTTCTGCAGCTTTTTTTGCCAAAGCAATAAATTCATCATCGCTGGCAAACCGTAAGCCTATTATTTGGCGCATTTTTAAACGACTGTCCAAAGGTTTGCCTGTTGCAATAAAATGGCGCAGGTTCTCTTCAGAGCGAATGGCCCTGTCTTGAGCTTTTAAAGCGAAAGACCTTGCAAACCATAATGCCAACAGTACCGCTACCGTTAATGATAACATGGCAGCAGCCTGCACCCTGCCACTTTCATCTATTAATGCTTTGATAAAATTTTTTGTAGTAATTACCAGCGAAAAAGTAATGGCTAAATAGGCAACATAGTGGTACAAGGGTATTAATCGGCCATGGTTTTTAAAATTTTGCTCAGGCATAAGATTTAGTTTTGGGTGAATTCCGAAGTTACTTCATTATATCAAGCAGTTTCCACATTTTTTCACGTACAGCAGTTGCGCTGCCATTATAGTTATTGATGATAAAACAAAACGTATATGCATTGCCTGCCTTTGATTGTATATAACCTGTGTAACTTCTTACACCATCAATATAGCCCGATTTCATTTTAATACCATTTTGCAATGGCAGCGCATGATAAAAAGATGAAAACCAGTTTTGTTTTTTGGCATATTGCATAACAGTTACCAATGCTTTTGTTGTTACTCTGTTTGCAGGCGAAAGCCCACTGCCGTCTTTCATATTTAAAGCCGATTTTTCAATCCCGTTTTTACTCCAGAAGTTCTTAATGATATTGATGCCCGTATCTGATGCGCCAAAACCTGTTTTTTCATAGGAAATAGTTTTCACAAATGCCTCTCCATACATGTTTATACTTTTTTGAAGAAACCAGTAATTGATACTATCCAGTGGTGGAGAAGTTATGCTTCCAAAAGTTTTTGAAGCAACAGGTAATTTTTCCTTATTAATATAAAATTGAATACTGTTTTTTATCCCGCCTGAAATACTGATATTGTTTTTCTTAAAAAGCTCTTGCAGGAAATATAAAAATGAATTTCCTGCATTTGGCATGGCGCCAGAAATCTTAAATGAACTATTTCCTGCAGGTATGGTTCCCCGTAAGTAACCAATTGAACCATCTTCGGGCAAATAAATAATTGAATTATCGCCACTGCCGGCTTTACCTGTTTTTAGTTCATTTATCAGCACCCATGCCTGTAG
>DAOLYC010000103.1:0-7501 GCA_035425605.1 Ferruginibacter sp. | reverse complement strand
AAAACACGAAGTGGAAAAATAATGCGGCGTATTTTAAGAAAAATTGCCGAAGGCGAAACAAAAAATTTAGGCGATACTACAACCCTGCTTGACCCCGGTGTGGTTGATGAAATACAACAAGGAAAAATTTAGTTCCGGTATTCACAAAACGTATGTGGTAAAATAAAAGAAGCCAGGATTATATAAATCCTGGCTTCTTTTATTTTTTTGGTTAAATCAATATCCAAATAATTCTTCCAAACTTAATTTTTTTACTTCACCATATTTCTTCATATCCTCTTCGCTTAATTTTTTATCGGAAGCAACTATACAATAAGTATAGGCTTTGTTGGCAATGTATTCATCATGGAATTTTTTAAGTTCCTTAAAACCGATACCGTCAACTGCTGTGTAAATTTTCTTACGAATATCATAGTTGAGTCCCTTATGTTGTGCAGTTAGATAATTAAAGATGATGCCATCTTGAGTGATACGTTCTGTTTCTATATCTTTTTTAATTCCTTGTTGTGCATACTTTATATTTTCTTCTACATCTGGTAAATCGTTCAGCAATTCATTCATAGCTACAATAGATTCGTTGAACTTATCGGCCTGGCAACCAACATAAGCAATGGTAAAGAAGGGGTCTTCTTTTTTATCGGGCTTTGCAAAAAATGCAAAAGTAGAATATGCTAATGCTTTAGATTCTCTGATAGTTTGAAAAACCAATGCACCCATACCTCCTCCAAAATAATTATTAAATACATCAACTACAGGTTCTAAATCGGGATTATAGGCTACACTGTTTCGTATCCAGCGTATTTCTGATTGTACCATATTATAATCGGCAAATAAAACCTGGTTTTTATTTTGTGTCACTTCATTAAATTTCATTTTAGCTGGAGCAACATTAAATACAGCAGGAATGTTGTGCATCAATTTTAAACTGGTTGTAAACTGAGTTAAAAGCTGCGGCCCATAATACAATATCTTATGGGCATATTCATTAAGTTTATGTAAGGTATTAACCAGTTCGGCTGCGGTAATACTATTCAGTTCCTCATTGCTAAATGTATAATTATAAGGATTTTTTTCACCAAACCTGGCATAGCTCATCAGGCCGCTCATGATGGCGCCTTTGTTTGCTTTAGCATCAGTTCTAGATTTTTTTATTCTTGCTCTTAACGATTGCAATGCTGCTTCATCTGCTTTACAGTTTTTCAATACATCTTCAAATAATTTTACAGCCTTAATAAAATTTTCCTGTAGCCCTTCAATAGTTACTGTAGTGTATTCATTAGCGGCGCTTACATTAAAACTACAGGCAATTTTGTAAAAAGCTTTAGTAATATCTTCGGCGCTCATTTTATCAGTACCTAAAAACTGTGAGTATTGTGCAGCCAGGCTAAGCTTCTTATCATTCCAGGTTCCAACATCATAGCGGTACCGTAAACGAAAAAGGCTGTTATCCTTATTTTGTACATACAAAACTTCGGCAGGGCCTATTTTTACTTTTTGCAGATCTTTATTATAATCTAACCAAACAGGTTTTACCGGAGTGGCTGGCATATTATTTATCATTTTTACAAAAGCTGATTGTTCATTTCTGTTTGTTTCAACTGGTGTAATGGGTGGTTTTTCAACCTTGATGATATTTTTATCTTCGCCTTTGCGTTTTAATATCACCACATAATTATCATCAAAATATTTATTAGCAAATGCAACAATATCGGCCTTGGTAATTTTAGATAGTTGGTCGGTATAAGCAACCTGTTGTTGCCAATCCAACTCGTTGGTAAAAGCATCCATCAGGTTACTTGCTCTGCTGCCGTAAGTTTCTGTTGCCTGAATTTTACTTTTCTTTTGGTTATTGATGATTGCTGTAATAAGGTCATCATCAAAATTTCCTTTTTTAAGGTTTTCAATTTCGCCTAGCATCAACGCTTTCACATCTTCGAGCGATTGGCCCAGTGTAGGCCTGCCTTGCATAAATAAAACGCCATAATCTATTAAAGTAAATGCCGATGCTGATGCACCCAACAATTTCTGTTTCTTAACTAAGTTTAAGTCCATCAATCCTGCTTTGCCATTGGTAAGTATTTGCCCTACCAGGTCGGCCAGCAAAACATCTTTAGATTTGTTGCCAGGCAGTCTAAAACCGATTGTTACATTTTCTGCATCAGGCCCAACCACTTCAGTTTCTATGGGGCTTGTTATTGGTTGCTCCGGTTTAAAGGTATATTTCTCAAAAGATTTGTTTTGCATGTAAGCAAACGTGGCATCTACTTTTTTAATCATTGCATCAGGGTTAAAATCGCCACTCATGATAATACCCATATTATTGGGTACATAATATTTGTTGAAATATTTTCTTATTTCAATTAATGATGGGTTTTTTAAATCTTCAATTGTACCAATGGTTGTTTGCAAACCGTAATTATGATTCTTAAATAACTCGGCAAATAGTTTTTCAAATACTCTTCTGCCATCACTATCTAATCCTCGGTTTTTTTCTTCATATACCGCTTCCAGCTCGGTATGAAAAATGCGTAGTACAGGGTTTCTAAACCGTTCTCCCTGCACTGCCAGGTATTTATCTATGGCATTGGCAGGTACATCATCGGTATAAACAGTTTGTTCAAAAGATGTAAAAGCATTGGTTCCTTGGGCGCCCATGCTGCTCATCATCTTATCGTATTCATTGGCAATGGCATATTTTGATGCAACACCAGAAACAGAATCAATACGATGATAAATCTCTTTTCTTTTTTCTGTATCGGTAGTTTTATTGTATTCTTCATACAAGGCATCAATCTTATCCAATTGAGGTTTCTCCTTAGCCCAGTCTAGCGAACCATATTTATCGGTTCCTTTAAATAACATGTGCTCCAGGTAATGGGCAAGGCCGGTATGTGTTGCCGGATCGGTTTTACTGCCTGCCTTAACAGCCACATAACATTGTATGCGTGGGTCTTTATTGGTAGGACTTAAAATTACTGTTAACCCATTTTTTAATGTATAAAATCTTGCTTTGGCCGGGTCGTTGGTTACATACTTATATGTATATCCACCCGAAGTGGCTTCTTTCCATTCAAACTTGCCTGTTTGTGCAAATGCACTTATAACAAATAATAATGTAAAGGAAAATAATACTGGTTTAATAAATCGCATAGTAAGTTGTTTGAGATTTTTAAGAACATCAAAATTACGATTATTAGATATTATTTATTTACCGTTTGCAACTTATTTACATATAGTTTTGCAAATAATAGTTTTAAACCAATAAAAGGATACTGTATAACCCCTGCCATTACTGTTTCGGTTAATTAAATGAATCATCCTAAAACCATATCCATACAGGATTACACATATGATTTGCCTGTTGAAAAAATTGCGTTGCACCCGTTGCAAGAGCGTGATGCATCCAAATTGCTTATTTACCGGGATGGGATAATACAGCAGGATATTTATAAAAACATTGCCGATCATTTGCCTGCCAATAGTTTTCTTGTATTCAACAATACCAAAGTAATTAAGGCAAGATTAAAGTTTAAAAAAATTAGTGGTGGCATAATTGAAATATTTTGTTTTGAACCGTATGAAATCATAAATGAATACAGTAGTGTGATGGGTAAAACAGGCTCGGTAACATGGAAGTGTATGATAGGCGGCGTAAGTAAGTGGAAAAAAGATGTTTTAGAGATAAAATTAACAAGTGGAAATAACCCTTTATCGGTAAGTGCTAAATTAATTGAAAAATTAAATGATGCTTATGTTGTAGAATTTAACTGGTCGCCAACATCACTCAGCTTTGCCGAAGTTTTGGAGCATTTTGGCGATATCCCTTTACCACCATATATAAAAAGACAAACAGAGAAAGAAGACTTAGAGCGTTATCAAACCATTTATGCAAAAGATGAAGGCTCTGTGGCCGCTCCTACAGCAGGTTTACATTTTACGAAAGAAGTTTTTAACCGGCTTGCAAAAAATAATATTAAAACTGATTTTATTACCCTGCATGTTGGTGCCGGCACTTTTAAACCGGTAAAAGCGGCAATCATGCAGGAACATGAAATGCATTCGGAATGGATTGATGTAAGTGCAGAATTTATTGAAAGGCTTATAAAACACTTGCACAAAACTGTTGTTACAGTTGGTACAACATCATTACGTACTATAGAAAGCCTTTACTGGATGGGTGTAAAAGCTTATCTGCAGCCAGCTTTAACACAACTGCACATTTCTCAATGGGAAGTGTATGAACCTGCAATGATAAATTGTAACATTACGGCTAAAGATGCATTAACAGCCTTACAAAGTTGGTTAAAAAACAATAATCAACAACGGTTATTTACACAATCGCAAATATTAATAGCTCCCGGTTATCATTTTAAAATTGCCAATGCCATTGTTACAAATTTTCATCAGCCACAATCAACTCTATTATTATTGGTTGCTGCTGCAACAGAAAATACAAAGGTGCCACAGCAGTTTAACTGGCGTAAAATATATAACTATGCCATGCAAAACGATTTTCGTTTTTTAAGTTACGGCGATGGTAGTCTTTTATTTATTTCTCATTAAAAATAAAATCGTTTGTTTTGCAAATAATAATTTAAACTATGTTTCTCAAAAATTTGATTAATACCCTTTTTGATAAAACCGGTATATATATAGGCAAGCGGCCTGTTTACAAAGGCAGCGCCAATTTTAGTATTAATGGATTGCATTATGGCAAATCGTTTCCATCAGCCAATTATGCACCCTGGCAGGGCGATGAGGAGTTTCTCTTCATCTACAATCAAATAAAAAAAAATTCACTGGTAGATATTTACCGATGCTACGAACTGTGGCAACTGGTTGCCAAAACAAATTCGCTTGATACACATGCAGCCATTCTTGAAGTGGGTGTTTGGCGAGGTGGCACCGCAGGCATTATGGCCAGGCAGTTAAACATTTTAAAGAGTAATGCTAATTTATACCTGGCCGATACTTTTGAAGGTGTGGCAAAAGCTGGTGAACAGGATAGCTTTTATACAGGTGGCGAGCATAAAGATACCAGCAGACATATTGTGGAAGATGTTTTGAAAAATAAAAGCGGTTATGCTCATTATAAAATATTAAAAGGAATCTTTCCGGAAGATACAGCAGATAAAATTTTAGTATCGGAGCAATTTGGGCTTTGCCATATAGATGTAGATGTATACAGCTCGGCTAAAGATATTGTAGAATGGGTTTGGCCTAAACTTATAACGGGAGGCATTGTTGTATTTGATGATTATGGTTTTCACAGTTGTACTGGTGTTACAAAACTGGTGGAAGAATACAGGAGTTATAAAGACAGGCAAATCATTCATAACCTTAATGGCCATGCCCTGATGATAAAAATAAGTTGAGGCGCTACTGCCTGATAGTTACTTTGGTGCCCACAGGAATATAACTATACAGGTCTTTCATTTCGGTGTATTTTACAGAAACGCAACCATCCGTCCAATTGTAAAAATTATCTATTGCCCATTCTTCCTGTGGCCTGGTGGCATGTATGGCAATTCCATTACCAATTCGTGCATTTTTAGGTATCAGTCCTTCGGCTTTTCGTAATTTAAATTTTTGTACACTTTCGTTATTGGGATAATCTAATAACAATTCGGGGCCCCATTTAGGATGTATTTTTTTTAAGATGACTTTAAAATCTCCATCGGGGGTTTTTTTATCGCCTTCTTTCATTTTATCGCTTAGGTCTTTACTGCCAAATACAATAGGATAGGTTGCATACCATCCTTCATCATCATATACATATAATTCGTAGTCGCTTTTATCTACAATAATATAATAAGGGTTTGAAACACTATCGGCAACAGCAACTTTTGTTTTTGTTGTTTTTTTAACTGCAACCCTTTTTAATTTTTTGGCATTAAACGAAACTAAAACAATTGTTGTGATAAAAAGAATACAGATTGTAAATACCCGGGTAATTTTCATATTGCAAATTATTTCCGTTCTTATATCAAACGATATGCCGTATAAAAATATTTTATTCTTATTTAAAACATTAACAAATCCTGTTAAATGTGGAAAAAAAATCCAGCCCTCAGCCATCTTAGTATTTACTTTGATGGATAAGAAGCTGGAAGAGAGAGAAGATTTTTACGCCGCAATAATATCTGTGTATAACTGTATTTTTACTTGTAGCAATTACCAGTTGCTAAACCTGAACCCGATATTGTAAGGTCTCACATCCAGGCTATGTTCGTACATAGATTTGGGGCTAAGCGAACCATACAATCTTACCGGCCCAAGGCCAAGCTCTGCCACATACGATAGTTTAAACTTCTCAAGGTCGTAATCGCCTTTATTTTTTAATTTACCACGGTCGCTGCTTACTTGTTTGTTACGCTGGCTGTATAAATAGCCGGCGCTTACGCCAACGCTCAGGCTAAATCCTTTCTTTTCGTTAAAAGGGTTGGTAGTAAAATTTAACATCAAAGGCACAGTAATATAATCGGCTGCAAGTTTATTTTTTGAGAAAGCAATTGAATCTCTGAAAATGAATGCTGCATTGGTTTGTGTATTGGCAGTATAAGGCACCAATCCTCCTTCGTTATAATTTATGGCAGATTTAAAGCGATAGTTATTTAACTCTACACCCAAACCGTATTTAAGGTTTACATGGTGCTTTATTAAATTTACACGCTGCATAAACAACCATAAGTTAATATTAACACTTTTACCTGCCCGCAGTTTAAAATCGTTTTTATCTAATGCCGGGTAACCAGGCCTGTTAACAAGGTACGAACCTGTATTGGCATAATTTGTTTGATCGTTGTAGTTAGAAAAACCCAAATCAATAATACCCCAATTGGTGCTTACGTTCCTTTTTCTTTTGGGCGGTTTGGGGCCATTAATATTAATTTCAAAATCGCCACCTTTTGCTGGTTTCCCTTTCTTTACTATTATCATACCACCAATGCGGATGGTATCTTTTGTATTAGCTGTTTTTTCTTTTTCATCCTGTGCGGTTACATGTAGGCAAATAATTGCTGTGGCTAAAAGTAATGTTAGCTTTTTCATTGTTTCAATTTTAGTGTGATTATTTTAATGCGATTTCAAACCCGGCAACCTTAATGCCTTCGCCGGTATTAACATTGGTGGTACGTTCAATAATTCTTTTTGCCTTACGCAAAAACCCGCCCAGCGATGTTCTTTTATCTTTATTATTATCTACATTCAGATAGCCGTTACCGGTTTCATCATTACCCTTTTTTATATTTGCTACTGCAATGATTGCTGGTGCAGTATTTGTTTTATTTAACTGGTTAACAATACTGCCGGTTATGCCTTCATCAGTAATTCTTCTTACAACAGTTGCATTGTTTCCGGAAACCCTGCTCGTGCTGTTGTTTTCAGGTTTTACGTTTGCTGCTATTATTTTGTTACCGGTATTATTGTTAATATTTTCAAAATTGGGTTTTGGTAAATCATTACCAGGTTTTTTATTATTATTAATTTGTATAGCTATAGT
>DAOLYC010000102.1:0-7510 GCA_035425605.1 Ferruginibacter sp. | reverse complement strand
TTTTAAAAAATGAGCAAACTCAGACGTCAGCTAAGCGCTAATACAACCAGTGTTGTTGAACCTAAAAAATTATCCGACATAAAAGAAAAGACAGGTAATTTGTATGAATCTATTGCAGTGATAGCTAAAAGGGCAAACCAGATAAACATCACACTAAAAGAAGAATTGCACAATAAACTTGAAGAGTTTGCCAGCCATACCGACAGCCTGGAAGAAATACATGAAAATAAAGAACAGATTGAAATTTCGAAGGCTTATGAGCGTATGCCTAACCCGGCTTTATTGGCAACCACAGAGTTTATGGAAGACAAAGTTTACTTCCGTAAAAATGATGAAGACCTGTTTAGCTAAAACAAAAAGTATTTTAGCATCTTATTTAATTAAGAAGTTTTAATTTTAACCCGTGTGGCCAAAAGCAACATGGGTTTTATGTTAAAAGGAAAAAAAATCTTATTGGGTGTTACCGGAAGCATAGCTGCTTATAAAGCCACCATATTAACAAGGCTTTTAGTAAAAGAAGGAGTAGAAGTAAAAATAATAATAACCGAAGCAGCTAAAGATTTTGTAACACCACTTTCATTATCAACTCTTTCAAAAAATCCCATATTAACCGATCTTGCCGAAAATGATTCCTGGGCCAACCATGTAATGTTGGGGCGTTGGGCCGATGTTATGCTCATTGCTCCATTAAGTTGTAATACACTGGCTAAAATGGCTACAGGCATGTGCGATAATTTATTGATGGCGGTTTATTTATCTGCTACTTGCCCGGTGGTAACAGCTCCTGCAATGGATGAAGATATGTGGCACCATGGTGCTACAAAAAAAAATATTGATATAATAAAATCATACAACAATCATGTAATACCAGTAGAGAGCGGAGAACTGGCTAGCGGGCTATCTGGGGAAGGGAGAATGGCTGAACCTGAAACTATAATAAAATGGTTACACGATTTTTTTTTAAGTTCTAAAGAACTGAAAGGCAAAAAAGTTTTAATAACTGCTGGCCCTACGTATGAACAAATTGACCCGGTTCGCTTTATAGGTAATTATTCAACCGGAAAAATGGGAGTGGCCATTGCAAATGAAATGCAAAATAGGGGAGCAGCAGTAACCCTGGTACTAGGCCCATCTGCAATTGAAGTAGGGGCAGGTATAAAACTGGTAAAAGTAAAAACAGCAGATGAAATGTTTAATGCCTGCCACGAAATATTTCCAGTATCAGATATTGCGGTTATGAGCGCAGCAGTGGCTGATTATAAAGCTGTATCAACTGCAAAAGAAAAAATAAAAAAATCGGAAAATAATTTAACTGTTGAATTTACAAAAACAAAAGATATTTTAAAATCATTAGGCAACCTAAAAAGGAATGGACAAATACTGGCAGGCTTTGCATTAGAAACGAATAACGAAAAAGAAAACGCACTTAAAAAACTGTCATCTAAAAATGCCGATTTGATAGTGTTGAATTCTTTAAAGGATGCAGGCGCAGGCTTTGGACATACTACAAACAAAATCACTATTTTTGATAAAGCCGGAAATGAATACGCTTTTGGTGTAAAATCAAAAGAGGAAGTGGCTGCAGATATTGTAAATATTATTATTAAACAACTACATGCGAAAACTTAAATTATTGCTGATTTTTTGTGTGGCCTGCAAATTAGCGAGCGCACAGGAACTAAAAGCAAATATTACCATTGTTAGCAGTCAGGTTGCAAACAACGTAAACCAAAATGTTTTTAGAAACTTACAATCCGCTTTAAGTACATTTATCAATACTCGTAAATGGACTACAGATAATTTTAAAACCAATGAGCGTATTGAATGCAATTTTTTATTAAACCTTTCATCAACCAGCGAATTAAATGTATATAACGCTTCCATAACGGTACAGGCTGCACGCCCAATTTTTAATACATCATACTTGTCGCCAATAATTAATTACAAAGATGATAATGTATCATTCAAATATATTGAGTTTCAGCAACTGGATTTTAATGATAACAGGGTTACGGGTACTGATGCACAAGTTTCTAATCTAACAGCCATAATGGCTTATTATGCTTATATGATACTTGGTTTTGATTATGATTCTTTTTCACCACGAGGTGGCGATCCTTATTTTCAAAAAGCACAGAATATTGTAAATAACGCACCCGATGGTCGCAATATTTCCGGCTGGAAAGCTTTTGATGGTATCAGAAACAGGTATTGGCTGGTAGAAAATATGCTCAACAGTCGCTACACCATCATACATGATGTATATTATAATTATTACCGCCTGGGTATGGATAAACTGTATGATGACGAGAATGCAGCCAGGGCTGAGTTAATGAATGTATTGAACTTATTAAATAGTTTCAATACCGAAAACCCAAATAAAATGATTAACCAGTTTTTTTTCCAGGGAAAATCAAACGAACTGATAAAAATATTTGCAAAAGCACCACCACAAGACAAATTACGGGCATCTGAACTTTTACAAAAACTTGATATTACCAATGCCTCCCGCTATAAAGATGAACTGAAATGATAAGGATATATTTTTTTTTCTTTGTTGCAACATTACTAATCTCGTGCAGCAGTAAAGATGAGTTACCTGCAACAATTCTTAAACCCGATAAAATGCAGGCTGTTTTATGGGATATGATAAAAGCACAGGCTTTTACAGATCAGTTTGTAAAAAAGGATACCACAAAAAATGCTAATAATGAAAACCTAAAATTGCAGCAGGAAATATTTACAATACATCATGTTTCAAAAGAAACGTTTTATAAAAGTTATGATTATTATAAAAGCAATTCAGGTTTGCTAAATCAAATGTTAGATAGTATTATTGTACAGGATGAACGGAATAAAAAAATAAAAATAAAGCCATTTAAGGCAGAGTAATTATGAATAAAATTTACAACAATGCCAGCGATGCTGTTGCTGATATTAAAGATGGTGCTATATTAATGCTTGGCGGCTTTGGGTTATGTGGTATTCCCGAAAATTGTATTACAGCTTTAGTAAAAAGTGGCCCTAAAAACCTTACCTGTATTTCAAACAACGCCGGGGTTGATGATTTTGGTATAGGATTATTACTGCAAAAAAATCAACTTAAAAAGATGATTGCATCGTATGTAGGCGAAAATGCAGAATTTGAACGACAACTTTTAAGCGGTGAGCTTGAAGTTGAATTAATCCCACAGGGAACACTTGCTACAAGATGTATGGCCAGTGGTTATGGTATGCCGGCTATATATACTCCTGCTGGTGTTGGTACCGAAGTGGCCAACGGAAAAGAAAGCCGCATTTTTAATAATAAGGAATATTTGCTTGAATATGCTTTTGATGCAGATTTTGCCATCGTAAAAGCATGGAAAGGAGATGCTGACGGCAACCTGGTTTATAAAGACACAGCAAGAAACTTTAATCCACTGATGGCTATGGCAGGAAAAATAACAATTGCCGAAGTGGAAGAACTGGTGCCATCCGGAGAAATTGACCCTAACCAGGTGCATACCCCCGGTATTTATGTACATCGTATTTTCCAGGGAAAAAATTATGAAAAAAGAATTGAACAACTAACATTAACTAAATAAGTTAATAAACAAAATATTGAAATAACAATGGCCTTAACAAAAGAACAAATAGCAAAACGCATTGCAAAAGAACTAAAAGATGGTTACTATGTAAATCTTGGCATTGGCATACCTACATTGGTGGCAAATTATATTCCCCCTGGAATTAAAGTTGTATTTCAAAGCGAAAACGGTTTATTGGGCATGGGGCCTTTTCCCGTTGCTGGTAAAGAAAGTGCCGATTTGATTAATGCTGGAAAACAAACAATAACTACTTTGCCAGGTTCATCAATTTTTGATAGTGCAATGAGCTTTGGAATGATACGTGCCGGAAAGGTAAACCTTACTGTTTTGGGTGCTATGGAAGTAAGTGAAAAAGGCGATATTGCCAGCTGGAAAATACCAGGCAAAATGGTAAAAGGCATGGGCGGTGCAATGGATTTAGTAGCCAGCGCTAAAAATATTATTGTAGCCATGATGCATACAAACCGGCAGGGCGAAAGTAAATTATTACCGGCATGTACATTACCGCTTACAGGTATAAAATGCATTAAAAAAATTGTTACAGAACTGGCAGTGTTGGAAGTTTCAAATGATGGATTTAAATTACTGGAACGGGCACCCGGAGTTTCAATTGAAGAAATAGTTTCTAAAACCGCAGGAAAATTGGTTGTAGAAGGAAATGTACCGGAGATGGAAATTTAAGGATATAAAACTGAATTATTTTAGTTAAAAATAAAAACCTCCGAAAAATCGGAGGTTTTTAATAGGCTGTTAGTTTGATTTGGTATTAAACTTTTGGTGCAGCAGCCAATATTTCTTCATTGGCGCCACTGGCATATTTCTCAAAATTTTTCACAAATTGTGTAGCCAGATTTTTAGCCATGGCATCGTAAGCATCTTTATCAGCCCATGCATTACGGGGTCGTAAAATTTCGTGTGGCACATTAGGACACTCGGTTGGCATTAGCATTCCAAATATCGGGTGTGCTTCATAAGTGACATTATCTAATTTACCATCAAGCGCCGCAGTAATCATAGCCCTGGTGTAGCTAAGTTTAGTACGGCTGCCAACTCCATAAGGACCGCCACTCCAGCCGGTATTTACCATCCATACGTTTACATTGTGATTGGTCATTTTTTTACCTAGTATTTCGGCATATTGTGCAGGATGTAAAGGTAAAAACGGTGCACCAAAACATGCGCTGAATGTGGCTTTAGGTTCTGTAACTCCAGCTTCGGTACCTGCAACTTTTGCTGTATAACCACTTATAAACTGGTACATGGCCTGCCCAGCAGTTAGTTTACTTATGGGTGGTAAAACACCATAAGCATCGCAGGTTAAGAGAAAAATGTTTTTTGGCGTTTTACCAATAGATGGTATTAATGCATTGCTTATAAATGTTAAAGGATAACTTACCCTGGTATTTTCTGTAATTTTTTTACTGGCAAAATCAATCTTATTCGTGCCTTCAATAAATGTTACATTTTCTACCAATGCACCTGGCCTGATGGCATTATAAATTTCAGGTTCTTTTTCAGCACTCAGGTCAATACATTTTGCATAGCATCCGCCTTCAAAATTAAATACACTGTTATCGGTCCATCCATGTTCATCATCACCAATAAGTTTACGTTTTGGATCGGCACTTAAGGTAGTTTTACCGGTTCCGCTTAATCCAAAAAATATAGCTGTATCACCATTTTCGCCCATGTTAGCGCTACAGTGCATACTTAAAACATTTGCTTTTGTTGGCAAAACAAAATTCAGCATACCAAAAATGCCTTTTTTAATTTCACCAGTATAACCGGTACCACCAATTAAAATTGTTTTGTGTGTAAAACTTATAATTGCAAAATTATCTGCACGGGTACCATCAACTGTAGGATCGGCTTTAAAACTTGGCGCTTGTATTACATGCCAGTGAGGTTCAAAATTTTCCAGGTCCTTTTCTTCGGGACGTATGAACATGTTGTAGCAAAATAAATTGCTCCATGGATTTTCATTAATAACACGTAGCTTAAGCTTGTAAGCTTCTTCGGCACAGGCATAGCAATCCCTTACCCAAAGCTCTTTTTGACTAAGGTGTGCAAGCATTTTTTCTTTCAGTTGAAAAAAATATTTTTCTTCAATTGGTAAATTAAAATCATTCCAGTTTACAGAGTTTTCAGTAATGGCATCTTTAACCGTAAATTTATCCTTTGGGCTTCGGCCTGTAAATTTTCCGGTGTTAACTAATAAAGCGCCTGTATCATTTAATACTCCATCTCCACGCTTAACAGATTGTTCAGTAAGGATAGTAGGGTCTAATTGATAATGAATGTTATCGGCGTTAGAAAAACCGAGTTTTAATAACGCATTCTTAGGAACAGCAAGCATCGTTTGTACTGACATAATTTGAAATTATTTAGGTTTATGCAATCGTTGCCGCAAAGTTATGTAATTGTGAATTTAAAATATAAAATGACTAAACGTATATTTAAAATAGATAAGATAAAGTTGAATAAATATTAATAAACATTAATTATTTGAAATTGATTTTAAATATTATTTAATAAAATAGGATTAATTTTGAAACTGTTGATTTTGAAAAATTCTGTAACTAAAAAAATATTGAGCAATTATCATTTTTATATATCTGTGATTTTAAAATAATACAGTTCTTTTAATAAGTACTTACACTGAAAAAAACATGATTAAAATGTATATTGCAAACCATTCATTAATTGATAGTAAACCTTATTACTCATGAAATATCTTCCCCTCAACCCCGAAATATTTGTACAAAACAGAAAGCGGTTTATTCAAAAAATGGAGAAAAACAGCATTGCTATTTTTAATAGTAATGACGAACTGCCTACCAATGGTGATCAATTACACAGGTTTAAACAAAACAGCGATTTATATTGGTTAACCGGTGTTGAGCAGGAAGATACCATGCTTATTTTATTTCCAGACAACCCAGACCCAAAATACAGGGAAGTGCTGGTTTTGGTTCGGCCAAATGCCTTAAAGGAAAAATGGGATGGGCACAGGTTAAGGGCAAATGAAGGAACAGCAATTTCGGGCATTAAAACAATTATATGGTTAGATACGGCCGATGCTACCATGCAAGCATGGGTTCATTTAGCTGATACCATTTACCTCAATACAAACGAAAACGATCGTAAAGCAAATAAAGTTCTGGTAAGAGATTATCGCTATGCTGAATTAATGCAAACACGGTTTCCATTACATAATTACAGGCGCAGTGCAAAAATTATGAAAGAATTACGTGCCATTAAAACTGCGTTGGAAATTGAAGTGATGCAAAAAGCTATCGATATTACAGATATTACTTTTCGCAGATTAATGCAACTTATAAAGCCCGGTATAATGGAATACGAAATTGAAGCTGAAATATACCATTCATTTTTATCACAACGGGCAACAGGGCCAGGTTACAGTAATATCATTGCCAGTGGCGATAGGGCAAGGATATTACATTATATAGAAAATAATAAGGAATGTAAAGATGGCGAATTGATATTGATGGATTTTGGTGCTGAGTATGGTGGATACAATGCAGATTTAAGTCGCACGGTACCTGTTAGCGGCAAATTTGGCCGCAGGCAAAAAACAGTTTACAATGCTTGTTTGCATTTGCATCTTTATGCTGCCAGCATTTTAAAGCCTGGTATCAGCATTATAGATTATACCGAAAAAGTTGGTGATGAGGCAACAGTTATTTTCCAAAAAATAGGGCTGTTAAAAAAATCTGATATTAAAAATGAAGACCCCGAAAACAGAGCATACAGAAAATATTTGTATCATGGTATTTCTCATCACTTAGGTATAGATGTACATGATGTAGGTACAAAAACAGATCCTATAAAGGCAGGAATGGTATTCACCATTGAACCTGGTATTTATATTGAAGAAGAACAAATGGGTATTCGTATTG
>DAOLYC010000101.1:0-7513 GCA_035425605.1 Ferruginibacter sp. | reverse complement strand
TGGCCGAGTTTACTTTTTTAAAAGAAAAAACAAATGCTACTGCAGGCAATCTAAGCGTACAAATCAATAAATTAAAAGATGCAGGTTACTTAGATGTAACAAAACAGTTCAATAATAACTATCCTCAAACCATTTGTAAAATCACTAAGAAGGGAATTGAAGCTTTTGAAGAATATATAAAAGCATTACAAACTTATATGAATCCTAACGGGCACTAAAATTGAGTTGCGTTAATTTGTATTGTTACAAGTAAAAATTAACTATAAAATATAAAAGTACACTGTGAGCCAGGTGTTGGTTTTTTAATTGGAATAAAATTATTCATCAATTATTTTTTCATCAACAGCATTAGCATTCATTGCCGAGCTAATCTTTTTGAGTGGGTTATTATGCTGCTCATCATATTCGTTTCTGCCATAAATAATATCAATACATTTAAATATTGCCTCCCTAAAAGATGATTCATCAGCTTTTCCCTGTCCGGCAATATCAAATGCCACTCCATGATCGGGTGATGTGCGTATGCCTGGTAAACCGGCTGTATAATTTACACCTTCGCCAATTGCTAATGATTTAAAAGGGATTAATCCCTGGTCGTGGTACATAGCCAATACCGCATCAAACTTTTCATATTGGCCTCGAGCAAAAAAAGCATCGGCAGGGTACGGGCCAAAGCAAAAAATATCCCGCTGTTTAGCATCTTTAATAGCAGGTTTAATTATTTCTTCTTCTTCTTTTCCAATTAACCCTTCATCGCCTGCATGTGGATTTAAGCTCAGCACTGCTATACGTGGCTTATTAATATTAAAATCTCTTTTTAAAGAATTATTAATTAGTTGCAGCTTACTGGAAATGGCATCACGGGTTATATATTTAGCTACATCATGCAATGGAACATGTTCTGTAAGTAAAGCAACTTTCATGTTTTGTGCAATCATAAACATAACCACATCGGTAGCGCCAAATAAATTTTTAAGGTAAGGCGTATGGCCCGTAAAATTAAATGTATCGCTTTGTGTATTGCTTTTCTGCAATGGCGCTGTAACTAATCCATCAATCAAATTACTTTTTAGTGCTTTTCCGGCTGTTGTTAAACTTAATACGGCATATTTACCGCCAATATCATTTAAAATACCGGGGTTAATATTCACTTCTTCTTCCCAGCAGTTAAATAAATTAATTTGTTTATAATTAATACGGTTTAGGTCTTTAGTCATGAAAAAATTGATATTAGCATCAGCTAAACCTTTTCTATAGAAATTTACAGTTTTGTTATTTCCAAAAAGTACCGGGCAGCAAAAATCCAATATTCTGTTATCTGCTAAAGTTTTTAAAATTATTTCAATTCCTATTCCATTTATATCTCCACAGCTTATGCCTATCACTGGTTTTTTATCACTCATAAATTTAAAATTGAATTAAGGTATAAAAATAAGCCAACTAAATTTAAAATCTACATCAATAAAAATCTTCTGCGTAAAATTACGTAGTGAATTTACTGGCAATAAGATAAATTATATTATAGCCTATAACAATAAAATTAAAATTTAAACGTATAAGTTAAACGCAAAAATCCGATTTGTGAAAAATCGGTATATCTTTTTGTAAATGTTATTCAATATCACAAAAACCAAAATTAAAAGCATGAAGCGCTCTTTATCTTTTTTGTTCACCATTTTATGCCTGTTAACATCAGTAAGTATTAAAGCCGATGATATTTTAATTCCTTTTGGTCAAAATTTAAGTAGTCCACCTACTTGGAAATATAAAGGCGGAGGAACAAATTTGAATGCTGTAGCATGGAAAACACTTGCTTATGCAGAACCAGGATGGGTAAGCGGTGGTTCTGCCTTTGGTTTTGGCGGCAGCCCTGTAAGAAATACCAACATACCAGAAAATGCATCAGCAGGTGGTGGAGGTGTTAGCGGTTCAAGATATCCTACATTATATTTTAGAAAAACAATCAACATACCATCACTGGCAGCATATAGTAATTTTCAATTACGTACTCAATTTGATGATGCCATTGTTGTATGGATAAACGGCGTAGAAGCTTTCAGAAATAATATTGGTGCAAATCCATCTTATGCAACATGGGCAAGTGGCGCTATTTCTAATAATGGTAATGATATTTACACACAGTCGGTTAACAATTCTTTGTTTGTAGTTGGCGATAATATTATTGCGGTAGAAATTCACCAGGTGAATGCAACCAGCAGTGATTTATTTTTTGATTTGGAACTAAGCGGTGTAATACCACCAATACCTGATGTGATATTGTTTCCTTATGGCCAAAACAATGGAGGTGCACCAGCATGGAAATATAAAGGTGGTGGAACCAATTTGGATGGTACAAACTGGAAGGATTTAGGCTATGCAGAACCAGCCTGGGTTACAGGTAATTCTGCACTTGGTTATGGTGCAAGCCCCCCGGTGCATAATACAGCTATTCCTGAAAATACAAGTGCTGGTGGTGGAGGTACAAGTGCTAACAGGTATCCTACAATGTATTTTAGGAAAGTGGTAAATATTGCAGATCCTTCCATTTATGCTGGCATAAGAATAAGTACAAAATTTGATGATGCTATTGTGGTATGGGTAAATGGTGTGGAAGCTTATATAAACAATATCAATTCTTATCCGGCTTATGCCGATTGGGCATCAAGTGCTATTTCGGGTAATGGTTCAGTAGAATATTCAACCATTGTTCCTACAAACATGTTTGTAGCGGGCAATAATATTATTGCAGTTGAAATTCATCAGGTAAATGTAACCAGCTCCGATTTGTTTTTTGATATGCAACTGGCGGGTGTAACCTCTATGACTACAACATTAACCCGTGGCCCTTATCTGCAAGTTGGTAACCAAACCAGTATTGTATTGCGCTGGCGCACCGATGTTCCAACCAACTCAAGGGTTACCTGGGGTACAACATTTGGAACATATCCAAACACGGTTGACTCTACAAAATTCACCACAGAGCATATAGTACAGGTAAGTGGTTTAACACCCGATACAAAATACTATTATACTATCGGATCAGCTACAAATACATTACAGGGAGCGGCAGATAATTATTTTACTACGTTGCCTCCATCCAATACAACCCGTAAAATAAAAGTAATGGCTTATGGCGATTGTGGTACAGGATCAACCGTACAAAGAAATGTTAGAGATGCTTTTATCATTTATGCAAATGCAAACGCCATACAACCCGATGCCTGGCTGTTGCTGGGTGATAACGGGTATAATGCCGGCCTTGATGCAGAATATTCAAGTGGGTTCTTTAATATTTACCAGGCCAGCCTGCTTAAAAATATAAAACTTTATCCTGCCCCAGGTAACCATGATTATAGTAATAATACAACCAACCAGGGATTGCGTAATCTTCCATATTACAATACTTTTTCTGTACCCACTAACGGAGAAATAGGAGGGGTGCCTTCAAATACTAAAGCATTTTATTCTTACAATATTGGAGATATACATTTTGTATCATTAGATTCTTATGGAAGAGAAAACGGCAATACAACCAGATTATATGATACTGCATTTGGCAGCATACAGGCAGACTGGTTAAGGAGTGATTTGGCAGCAAATACAAAAAAGTGGACAGTCGTTTATTTCCATCATCCACCATATACAAAGGGCAGCCATAATTCAGATGCCGAATCAGACCTTATGAGTATTCATGCAAAGGTAGCTCCCATACTGGAGCGGTTTGGTGTAGACCTGGTAATTAATGGACATAGCCATTGTTACGAAAGATCTTATTTAATAAAAGACATTTATTACAATTCAAATTTTTATGTGCAAGCCAATAACCTGGTAAGTGGTTCAACAGCAAAGTATGATGGTTCTGGTAATTCATGTCCATATACATATCAATCAGGTCAGCTAAAACACGGAACCGTATATGTGGTTGCAGGCAGCTCTGGCCAGGTTGGTGGTAATACCGGTTCCCACCCATTTTTTTATTATACCAATTATTCAAATGCCGGATCTTTTTACTTTGAAGTGGACAGCAACAGGCTTGATGCAAAATTTATTTCATACACAGGTAGTGGCGCAACTGTTGCTCCACTTATCAGAGACCAGTTTACCATATTTAAAGATGTAAATAAAACGCAGAATTTAAATGTTACGAATGGCTCGCTTTTAACACTTACTGCATCATGGAGGGGAACTTATAACTGGCCAAATAATGGTGCTGCTACTTCACAAAGTGTAACCCTTTCTAATAATACAAATGGTTCATTTGTATATACCGTAAATGATGATAACAATTGCATACAAGATGTATTTAATGTTACAGTATCGAGTGTGGTACCTATTACCCTTTCATCGTTTACAGCAACACCCGATAAAGATAAAGTGTTATTGAACTGGACAACATCGCAGGAACAGAATAATAAATATTTTACCGTAGAAAAATCGTACGACGGTACAAATTACAACCTGCTTGGTAAGGTAAATGCTGCAGGTATATCAACGGTTACTAATAATTATCAATTAGTAGATTACACACCTGCAGAAGGCATCAATTATTATCGTTTATCACAAACCGATTTCGACGGGCATACAATTTATCATGGTATCAAAACTGTAAACTTTAAAAACGGTAAAAGCTTTAATACGATTGTACGCAATAATGGCGATGGTAAGATAAGCGTTGTAATCAAATCGCAAAAAGTAACACAGGTAGCCATGCAGGTTGTTGATATGCTTGGTAAACAGGTATTAAAAGAACTCTTTGTATTAAATACAGGAAGTGTTGTAAAAAACCTGGATCTTAAAACTGGAGTTTATGTGTTGGTACTCGTTAATGATAATGGCGAAAAAATAACAGACAAGATCATTGTTCATTGATGATATAATGAAAACCATCCAATATTTTATGAAGGTCATTTAAAATGATTCTTTTTAAAAAAACTAATAAATCTGTATGAAAAATATTATACAACTGCTGTTTGTATTGCTGTTATTTTCAGCATCTACATCTGCTCAAATATTAAGGCCATTTACACCGAGGTATTATAACGCTTCTGCAAGAGGTGGCATAGTATATGTTACCAACAGCATAGTATCCAGTTCGGGTATTGGACCAGGCAACCCTGGTACCGGCCAACCTCCTCCCGGCGGAACTACTACTAATAACCCCGGAGTAGGTATTAATATAGATATAGACGGCTTACCCTCAACAACTATAATAGCTTTGGGTAGCAGTTGGAAATATTTAGCAAACAATACCCGTCCTGCAAACTGGGAAACCAGTGGATATAATGATGCAGCATGGCCTGCCGGTAATGCACAATTAGGTTATGGCGATGGAGATGAAGTAACCTGCATACCTTCGGGAGGCGGTGGTACTTTATGTTTGCCAACTGGTAATAAATACATCAGCTATTATTTTCGTAAAACAGTTAATATAACCAATCCTTCTTTGTTCCAGGATTTTTCATTAGGAATATTTAGAGATGATGGTGTTGTTGTGTACGTTAATGGTGTAGAAGTTTACAGGAATAACATGCCTGGAGGTGCAATAGCACATGGTACAGTTGCCAGTTCTGCTTGTTCAGATAATGGTAATGCTTTACAAATGGCCACATTACCAACCAGTGCATTTGCTGTTGGTAATAATGTTATAGCAGTAGAAATACATCAAAATGCAGCTTCCAGCTCGGACCTAACTTTTGATCTTGAACTTGTTGCCAACCCTATTACTACCACAAGCATTTTTCCTTTTAGCAGTGCATGGAAATATTTAGCAAACAATACCCGCCCTGCAAACTGGGAAACCAATGGATATAATGATGTAGCCTGGCCAACAGGAAATGGAGAATTTGGTTATGGTGATGGTGATGAAACCACCTGTGTACCCTCGGGCGGTGGTGGCACATTGTGTACACCTACAGGTAATAAATATATAACAACATACTTTAGAAAAACAATCAACATAGCTAACCCGGCTTTATACGCAAACTTTATCATGAATATTAAAAGAGATGATGGCGTAGTGGTTTATGTTAACGGTGTTGAGGTATATAGAAATAATTTGCCTACAGGAGTAGTTGGCCATGGAACATTTGCAATCACTTTTTGTTCTGATGATGGCAATTCAATAATACCGGTTTTACTACCTACTTCTGCGTTTGTAGCAGGCAATAATACCATAGCAGTAGAAATACACCAGGATGCAATAACCAGTTCCGATATCTCTTTTGATATGGAGTTAAAAGGATCTACCGATTCTACTTTTAATTCATCTTCTGCCGATTTAAATTTACCAACCTGTTCAAATATTCTTTTTGCCGGATTGTACTGGGGAGCCGGGCAGGGAAACAGCGGATCAAACACCGGATGGATTTTTGGAGAATCAACCTGCAAATTAAAATTACCCGGAGCATCCAATTATACTACTATCACTTCTGTACAAAACGATTATTGGAATAATACACTTATTGCAGGCTATGTTCATACCGGCTATCAATGTTTTGCTAATATCACTTCATTATTAAATCCAACTAATCCCAATGGAACATATACGCTGGCAAATGTTGTATCGCCTGTTGGTATAGGCGATGCTTATGGCGGATGGACGATTGTGATTGTTTATGGCAATCCATCTTTAACACCCAGGAACCTAACCGTTTTTGATGGTTGTGCAGGAGTAAAAGATGGAAGCGGCAATGTGGATGTTGGTATCAATGGGTTCTTAACACCTGCAGCGGGCCCGGTAAGTTGCGAACTTGGTACTGTAGTTTATGATGGAGACCGTTCTTCGGGAGATGGATTTGAATTTAGAGAAACTGGAGCGCCATCTTTTTATAATCTGGCAACAGTACTAGTGCCACTAAATGGTGTTGGTGATGCATGGAACAGTAAAATATCGCATAAAGGTTCGGTAGTAACCTCTCGTAATCCAGCTTTTCAAAATACGCTTGGTTTTGATGCTTCTATTTTTGATTTACCCAATACTGCCAATGCACAATTAAGCAATAACCAAAGCTCGGCCACTGTACGGTTTTTTTCAAATGATGAAAATGTTATTGCTACAGTATTAACAACTTCTGTATCGCAGTACAACCCATCTTTTGCTTTTGATAAAATTGCAACCGATATAAATGGAGGTGTTATGAACCCCGGAGACAGCATCAGGTATCAGATTAATTACAATAATACCGGTAACGATTCAAGTACCAATACCATTGTGGTTGATAATATCCCTTTAGGTTCAACATTTATACCGGGTAGTATAAAAATAAACGGAGTTACACAAACAGATGTAGCTGCCGATGACCAGGCCGAATATGATTTTGCCAATAACCGTGTTATTTTAAGAATAGGGTTAGGCGCCAATGCGACAACCGGCGGTAATATTGGTCTGGGTGTAATTGGTAATGTAGAATTTGATGTTGTAACTGCTTCATCCTGTGATATACTTTCCTGCATTGGTTCTGTAAAAAACGAAGCTAGGATAGGATATAATGGTAAAAGATCAGGCTCGGTTTTA
>DAOLYC010000100.1:0-7520 GCA_035425605.1 Ferruginibacter sp. | reverse complement strand
TAAAAACAATGTAAATTTGTTGCTCACCGAGTGAAGTAAATGTAATGAAGATAAAATCCATGCTGGCAAAGCCATTTGCCGGGTTTATTTATAAGCAGATCAGGAAAGGGATGGAAACTGCTGTAGCAGATCAGCAGGCAATTTTTAATCATCTTATAAAAACTGCTTCAAAAACCATTTTTGGTAAAGAGCATGATTTTAGCAAAATAAAAACCCATGATGATTATGTAAAACAAGTACCCATACGAGATTACGAAGCCTTTAAACCTTATATAGAAAAAATAAAACAAGGTACGCATAATGTTATATGGAAAGGACAACCCATTTATCTTTCTAAAACAAGCGGAACAACCAGTGGAGTAAAATACATTCCCATAACTAAAGATTCTATTCCCAACCACATTAACACTGCACGTAATGCGCTACTTTGTTACATGGCAGAAACCGGCCACACAAAATTTGCAGATGGTAAACTAATTTTTTTAAGCGGATCTCCAGCATTGGAAAGAGTTGGAGGAATTCCTACAGGAAGGTTAAGCGGCATTGTAAATCATCATGTACCCAGGTATTTGCGCTCTAACCAATTGCCAACTTTTACAACAAATTGTATAGAAGAGTGGGAAGAAAAATTAGATAAGATAGTGGAAGAAACTATAAAAGAAAATATGACACTCATCAGTGGTATTCCGCCATGGATGCAGATGTATTTTGACAGACTGATTGAAAAAAGCGGGAAAAAGATTGGAGAATTGTTTCCAAATTTTAGTGTAATGGTACAAGGAGGTGTAAATTTTGAACCATATAAAGCAAAATTATTTGAAAGTATAGGAAGAAAAGTTGACAGCATTGAATTGTTTCCGGCAAGCGAAGGTTTTTTTGCTTTCCAGGATTCTCAAAAAGCTAACGGCCTTTTGTTAAACACAAATAGCGGAATATTTTACGAATTTGTTCCTGCAGGTGAAATATTTAATACAGCCCCTACCAGGTTAACTTTAAATGATGTGAAAGTTGGAGAAAACTATGCTTTGATAATTAGCAGCAATGCAGGTTTATGGAGTTATAATATTGGAGATACTATAAAATTTGTATCAACAAACCCATACCGGATTGTGGTTACCGGCCGTACCAAACATTTTATATCGGCCTTTGGCGAACACGTAATTAGTGAAGAGGTAGAAACTGCTTTGTTACAGGCTGCAGCTGAA
This sequence comes from Ferruginibacter sp., assembly GCA_035425605.1. Classification (GTDB taxonomy): domain Bacteria; phylum Bacteroidota; class Bacteroidia; order Chitinophagales; family Chitinophagaceae; genus Ferruginibacter. The sequence continues at coordinate 6,315 of DAOLYC010000100.1, read as the reverse complement.
GAGCATATCCCCATCATAGAATTTACCGTAGCACCAATGATTGCCAGTGGCGAAGGCAAAAGTTACCACGAATGGTTTATCGAATTTGAAAATATACCTGCTGATATACAATCTTTATCAAAAAAAATAGATGATAATCTGCGTAAAAAAAATGTTTATTACAATGACCTGGTTGGTGGAAACATTTTACAGCAACTGAAAATATCGCCGGTTAAAAAGAACGGTTTTATAGATTATATGAAAAGCATAGGCAAACTTGGCGGACAAAATAAAGTGCCTCGTTTAAGTAACGACAGGAAGATTGCAGAAGAGCTTAAAAAATTTGTTTACTAAAAATTAGCCTGCCTGTAATATTTTTTTTGCTCAATATTTTTAAAATACTATACTTTTGCATTATAAATTACTACAAGTATATAAGTTGAACTGTAAACAATTTTATAGCATTCATACATTTCTAACTACAGGTTTATTAAACGCTGTTGATAACCAGTTTGAATTTACACCACATTCACGACGTGGATGCTGATAGGACGAGCAGTTAAAAGCTGCCCCTGTCAGTGAAAAAATCTCCCCAAAAATTTCCTTTAACAATCTTTTTTATTCCTTTCAATTTTTACAATTGGAAAACAGTAATATAATCATCAGGGTTGCAACAGCAACTGATAGCAAATACGCAACCATCATCATCGAAGAAATGGCTTCTTCGGCAAAAGCAAGAGGTACTGGTATTGCTAAAAGATCACCAGAATATATTGAACAAAAAATTAAAGAAGGCAAATCTGTAATTGCATTAACTACAGATGGCGATTGGGTTGGCTTTTGTTATATAGAAGCCTGGCAGCATAATAAGTTTGTTGCCAATAGCGGATTGATTGTTTCGCCAACATACAGGAAAACAGGTGTGGCAAAATCTATCAAAAAAAAGATTTTTGAACTGAGCCGTGAAAAATATCCCGACTCTAAAATATTTGGTTTAACAACCGGCCTGGCTGTGATGAAGATAAACTCCGACCTGGGATATGAGCCGGTTACCTATTCGGAACTTACCACCGACGAACAGTTTTGGGCTGGCTGCAAAAGTTGTGTGAACTATGATATATTAATGAGCAAAGAACGTAAGAACTGTATGTGCACAGCCATGCTTTTCGATCCGGCCGATCATTATACTACCGAAGAAACGAAAGCAGCCTTTAAAAAGCAATCAAAAATTTATGAACGCTTTATGCGAATAAAGCAAAGTAAAATGCTTAAGTTTTTGCAAAAGAAAAATAGTGGAGGTGCTGCATCAAAATCTTTTCTACGTTATTTTTTTAATTTATAAAACTAATCATAATGAGTAAAAAAGTTGTTTTAGGGTTTAGCGGTGGACTGGATACTTCATTCTGTGTTAAATATCTAACAGATGACAAAGGGTATGAAGTACATTCGGTTATTGTAAATACCGGAGGCTTTACCGAAAGCGAATTAATCGATATAGAAAAACATGCCTATAAACTGGGAGTAAAATCGCATACTACAATTGATGCTGTAAAAAGTTACTACGATAAAATAATCAAATATTTGGTTTATGGAAATGTGTTAAAAAATAATACTTATCCATTAAGTGTAAGCGCCGAAAGATTAAGCCAGGCCGTTTCAATAGCAGAGCATGTACTACATCTTAATGCCGATATTGTAGCTCATGGTAGTACAGGCGCCGGCAATGACCAGGTGAGGTTTGATATGATTTTCAATATTATGATTCCCGGTATAGAAATTTGTACGCCAATAAGGGATCTAAAATTAAGCCGTGAAGCTGAAATAACTTACCTGAAAAACAAGGGTGTAGAAATGAATTTTGAAAAATCAATGTACTCAATAAATAAAGGTTTGTGGGGCACAAGTGTGGGAGGCAAAGAAACATTGAACAGCAATGGTATGTTGCCTGAAGAAGCATGGCCAACTCAGGTAACAGCTTTTGGATATGAAAATTTAGAATTAGGTTTTGAGAAAGGCGAACTTTATTGGGTTAACAATAAAAAATTTAATCACCCAACTGCTGCAATTTTGGAAGTGCAAAAAATTGCAGGGCCTTATGGAATTGGCCGTGATATACATGTTGGCGATACTATCATAGGTATTAAAGGCAGGGTTGGCTTTGAGTCTGCAGCGCCAATGGTAATTTTAAAAGCCCATCATGCATTGGAAAAACATGTACTAACCAAATGGCAATTGAACTGGAAAGACCAGCTTGCACTTTTTTACGGCAACTGGCTGCACGAAGGACAGATACTTGACCCTGTGATGAGAGATATTGAATCTTTCTTTACAAGATCGCAACAACATGTTACCGGTAAGGTTTTTATTGAATTGAAACCTTATCGTTTTCAAGTAACAGGTATCGATTCGGATTTTGATTTAATGAACAGTAAATATGGGAAGTATGGCGAAATGAATACAGGCTGGACGGGTGATGATGTTAGGGGGTTTTCAAAAATATTTGGAAACCAAACCATGATTTATAATGCAATAAAACAAACTACAGATGGCAAATAAGATTAAAGTAGGTATTGTTGGCGGAGCAGGATACACCGGTGGTGAACTGATAAGGATTTTATTGAACCACTCATTAACAGAAATTGTTTTTGTACACAGTAAAAGCAATGCTGATAAATTTTTGTACGAAGTACATAAAGACCTATATGGTGATACTACTATGAAATTTGCTTCGGCCTTAAACCAAAAAATTGATATACTTTTTTTATGTGTAGGTCATGGCGAAGCCATAAAATTTTTAGCAACTAATACAATAGCAGCTAAAATAAAGATCATCGACTTGAGCCAGGATTTCAGGCTTGGCGAAACAAGCGGTAAAAGAAAATTTGTTTACGGCTTGCCAGAATTAAACAGAGCGCAGATAAAAAAAGCAAATAATATTGCAAACCCAGGATGTTTTGCAACAACTATACAACTGGGTTTATTGCCTCTGGCAAAAGAAGGTTTGCTAAAAGAAATTAATATCACAGGTATTACAGGATCAACTGGTGCCGGGCAAAGCCTGAGCGATACAGCACATTTTAGCTGGCGTGCAAACAATGTACAGGCGTATAAAACATTATCACACCAACACCTTGCCGAAATAGGCCAATCTTTTATTAAATTAAATCCATCGGCAAACATCGAGTTGAATTTTGTTCCCTGGCGGGGAGATTTTACCAGGGGTATATTTATCAGTTCGCAAATTAAATGCTCCTTAAGCCTGGATGAGGTTTTAGCTCTTTATAAAAAATTTTATGCCACTCATCCTTTCATTGTTGTTAGTAAAGAATCGGTTTTTTTAAAGCAGGTTGTTAATACCAATAAATGCTTTATTCAACCGGAAAAAGTAGGAAGTAAACTGGTTGTTCATTCTATTGCTGATAATTTATTGAAAGGCGCTAGTGGGCAAGCTGTACAAAATATGAACCTGATGTTTGGCCTGGAAGAAACAACAGGACTAAAATTAAAAGCAAATTATTTTTAAATGAACCTATTTGATGTTTATCCTCTTAATGATATCAGCATAACAAAAGCAACCGGCTTTTATGTTTGGGATGATAAAGGAGAAAAATACCTGGATATGTATGGTGGCCATGCGGTTATTTCCATTGGGCATACACATCCACATTTTGTAAAGCGTATTGAAGAACAATTGCATAAGGTTGCCTTTTATTCTAACTCAATAAAAATTCCTTTACAATTACAACTCGCCAAAAAGTTGGGAATAATTTCTGGTAAAGATGATTATCAACTTTTTTTATGTAATTCTGGGGCAGAGGCAAATGAAAATGCATTAAAACTGGCTTCGTTTTATAATGGGCGAAAAAAGGTTATCGCTTTTAAAAATGCTTTTCATGGAAGAACATCTTTGGCAGTAGCAGCTACTGATAATCCAACTATTGTGGCGCCGGTTAATGAAACCAATAATATAATTTTTATTCCTTTTAATGATGAAGAAGCGCTGGAAACAACATTTAAACAAAATGAAATTTCATCAGTAATTGTTGAAGGCATTCAGGGGGTTGGCGGTATCAATCTAGCCTCAATATCTTTTTTAAAAAAAATAAGGAGCCTTTGTAACGAATATGATGCAGTTTATATAGCCGATTCGGTACAGTGCGGTTATGGACGCTCCGGTAAATTTTATTCACATGATTATGCTGCTGTAAATGCCGATATATATTGCATGGCTAAAGGAATGGGAAATGGATTTCCTATTGGAGCAATTTCTATATCTCCTAAAATTAAACCCAGGCATTTTATGCTGGGTACTACATTTGGTGGCAATCACCTTGCTTGTGCCGCTGCACTGGCAGTGCTTGAAGTAATAGAAAATGAAGATTTAATTAACAATGCCAAAATTGTTGGCGATTATCTGTTAACTGAATTAAAAAAACTACCCAATATCATTGAAGTTCGTGGAAAGGGTTTGATGATTGGAATTCAATTACCTAACGAGCTTAACTTGGTTAAGAAAAACTTATTGTTTAAGCATAAGATATTTACAGGCGAAGCCAAGCCCAATGTGATAAGGCTTTTACCAGCATTAAATATAACCAAGATAGAAGCTGATATTTTTTTACAAGCAATTAAAAGTGAGTTAAGTTAATGAAAAATTTTATTTCTGTAAATGATGTGGATGATATTAATGAACTGATTGAACAGGCATTAAGATTTAAAGCTAACCCTTCGGTTCTTAAAACAGCCGGTGCAGGAAAAAGAGTTGGATTGCTTTTTTTAAACCCATCATTACGCACAAGGATAAGTACCCAGGTTGCTGCTTCAAATCTTGGTATGGAAGCAATAGTTTTTAATGTTGACAAAGAAGGCTGGGCATTAGAGTTTACAGAAGCTGCCATTATGAATGGAACAACTGTTGAGCATATTAAAGATGCTGCACCGGTTTTAGGACAGTATTTTGATATTTTATGTGTACGCACATTTCCAGCTTTACAAAACAGGGAAGATGATTATGCAGAATTGGTAATCAATCAGTTTATAAAATATGCTGGCATACCAATTATAAGCCTTGAGAGTGCAACATTACATCCATTGCAGTCTCTGGCAGATATCATTACAATTAAAGAGGCAAGCTTAGGAATAACTAAACCTAAAATTGTTTTAAGCTGGGCACCTCATGTAAAAGCGCTGCCACAAGCTGTTGCAAATTCATTTGCACAATGGATAAACGCCTGGGGCAATGCTGAATTTATAATTACACATCCTAAAGGGTATGAACTTGATAATAACTTTACAAAAAATGCAACAGTTATTCTAGATCAGGATGAAGCATTATTGAATGCAGATTTTGTGTATGTGAAAAACTGGAGTGCATATAATGATTATGGTAAAATAATTTCAACAGATTTAAATTGGATGTTAAATAATAAAAAATTGAGTGTAACTAATAATGCTAAGGTTATGCACTGTCTTCCCGTACGAAGAAATGTGGAACTAAGTGACGAAATTTTAAATGGGTTGAATAGTTTAGTTACAAAACAAGCTGGCAACAGGGTTTGGGCAGCCCAGGCGGTGTTGGCCGAAATACTGAAAACAAAATAATGGATAAATTATTTATAATAAAAGTAGGTGGTAATATTTTGGATGATGCTGCATTACAGTATTCGTTTCTTGAAAAATTCGCATCAATTTCAGCTAAAAAAATATTAGTACATGGAGGTGGTAAAATAGCATCTGCAATTGGTACACAACTTGGTATAAAACCAAATTATGTAAACGGAAGACGTATTACCGATAAAGAAACCATTAACCTGGTAACAATGGTTTATGGAGGTTTGATTAATAAACAATTGGTTGCAATATTACAGTCATTGAAATGTAATGCTATTGGCTTAACTGGTGCAGATGCCAATAGTATTCCTGCAATTAAAAGGCCTGTTAAAGAAATTGATTATGGTTTTGTTGGAGACATTGAAAATTGGCAGTTGGCTGTGCACAGTTGGCAGTTGTTATTGAATAATAATTTAACACCCATTGTAGCGCCATTAACTCACGATGGCAAAGGCCAGTTGCTGAATACCAATGCTGATACCATTGCTTCGGCTTTAGCAATTGCATTATCTAAATGCTATACTACCCGGTTAATTTATTGTTTTGAAAAGAGCGCTGTGCTGGAAAATATTGATGATGAAAATTCAGCAATACATTTGATGGATAAAGAAAAGTACAAACAATTGTTGGCCGAAAATAAAATTACAAACGGTATTTTACCTAAAATTGAAAATGCTTTAGATGCTATTGAAAATGGTGTTAAAGAAGTATTGATAGGTAATGCCC
>DAOLYC010000099.1:0-7532 GCA_035425605.1 Ferruginibacter sp. | reverse complement strand
ATTCTTCCGGTGTATCGGGCGATACAAGCTTTACACTTGCTTTTGCAGGTGGCAAATCAAAAGATGCAATTGTTGTTAATGCATCAACTGCTGCAGGTTCTATTACATTCAGCGGTTTACTCCTTGCTCCCATAATACCTTTCATATTAGGAATGCGTTGTTCGGCCATTCCTTTTTGACAACTAACTACAAGAGGTAGCGCAACTTTATCAGTTTCTTCGCCACCTTCAATTTCACGGTTAATAAGCGCATTTGTTCCTTCCAAAGTAAATTTTGTTGCCAGCGAAACATAAGGCAAATCCAATAATTCTGCAATCATACCGCCAACAGAAGATCCATTGTAATCAATGGTTTCTTTACCGGTAAAAACTAAATCGTAGCTGCCTTTTTTTGCTACTTCAGCAATTTGAGATGCTATGTAAAAACTATCATGGCTATCGGCATTAACACGTATGGCTTCATCGCCACCCAATGCCAGTGCTTTACGAATGATTGGATCACAATCAACAGCACCAATTGTAACCAGGTGAATAATGGTTGAAGGATCGGCTTCTTTCAATTCAATGGCTCTCACTAAGGCATACCATTCATCGTATGGATTAATGATCCACTGCACGCCATCTGCTGCGAATTTCGTATTGTTATCGGCGAAAGCTATTTTTGCCGTGGTATCGGGTGTTTTGCTGATACAAACTAAGATCTTCATGTATATTTATTTTAAAAAATCCTGAAATAAGTTGTTTATGCAACTATTGCAAAGATAAGTGAAGAGCGGCTAATATTTAAATAAAAAAACAAATAATTATTGTGCTATGAGCAGGATAGAAAAATTGCTGGACTTGATGAAAACTTCGGATGCCGATAGTTTTTTACAACATGCACTGGCGCTGGAATACATTAAGATTGGTAAAGATGAGGAAGCCCGTAAACTTTTTACTGAATTATTGCAAAGGGAGCCGGGGTATGTAGGCTCGTATTATCATTTAGCAAAATTATTAGAACGTTCCGGTGAATATGATAAAGCTGCAGATGTATATAAAAACGGTATGCTGCAAGCAAATGCTGTAAGTGATAAACATTCGTATAATGAATTGATGATGGCGCTGGAAGAAATTGAGGAATAAATTATTTTGTAAACGGTATTTGTATATCTAACTTATACAAGTATACTAAATTAACCATTTAGCATAGTGTTTAATGAATCTATTAAAAGAATTTAAACAAAACATACAGCAACAGAATCTTTTTAACCCAAAAGATAAACTATTGCTTGCCGTAAGCGGTGGAGTAGATTCTGTAGTGCTATGTGAATTATGTAAGCAAGCCGAATATGATTTTATAATTGCTCATTGTAATTTTCAATTAAGAGGAACGGAGAGTGAAAGAGACGAAACTTTTGTAAGATCGCTTGGTAAAAAATATTCGGTAGAAGTATTGGTTAAGAAATTTGATACGGATAAATATGCAACCGAAAATAAATGCAGCATACAGGTGGCTGCCCGCCAACTTAGGTATAATTGGTTTAATGAGATTTTAACCAGTTTAAAAGACAGTGTTTTATTTGGAGGTTCAAAGCAGTTGCCCCTAAACGTGAAATTGCTTACAGCTCATCATGCTAATGATAATATAGAAACGCTGCTGCTGAATTTTTTTAAAGGCACAGGTATTTATGGGCTTCATGGTATTTTAACCAAACAAAAAAATATAGCCAGGCCTTTATTATTTGCAAAAAAGCAAATATTAATTGCATTTGCAAATGAACATAGTTTGAATTATGTTGAAGATTCATCTAATGCATCAAATAAATATTCCCGCAATTATTTTCGTAACGAACTGATACCTGGTTTGCAAAAAATTTTTCCGCAGGTTGAGGAAAACCTGTTGAACAATATTGAGCGGTTTAAAGAAATTGAAATGGTTTATCAGCAATTCATTGATTTACAAAAAAAGAAACTGGTGGAATCTAAAGGAAAAGAAATGCATATTCCTGTTTTAAAACTCCTCAAAGTAAACCCAATAAAAACAATCGTTTACGAGATTATAAAAGAATATGGTTTTACTCCACATCAAACAGAAGATATTGTGGTTTTGCTGAAAAGTGAATCGGGAAAATATGTAGAATCTTCTTCACACCGTATCATTAAAAACCGCAACTGGCTTATCATTTCGCCCAATGAAACTACTGAAGCTGTAAATATATTAATTGAAGAAAGCGATCATCAAATTAAATTTCAGCAGGGAGAAATGGGTTTTAAAATATTTGCGGCTACAAGCGCTGCATATCAACAACAAACTTCAGATTTTATAGCACAATTAAATGCTGATGAAATAAAATTTCCGTTGCTATTACGTAAATATAAAACAGGCGATTATTTTTATCCGCTTGGTATGAACAAAAAAAAGAAACTCAGTCGTTTTTTTATTGACCAAAAATTATCATTAGTGCAAAAGGAAAAAATTTGGGTAATTGAAATGAATAAAAAAATAATATGGGTTGTTGGCTTGCGAATAGATAATCGTTTTAAGATTACCAACAGCACAAAAAACATTTTAAGGATTTCGTTATCCGTTTCCGAATAAACTAGGATGCTTAAGTTGTTCAATAATGCCAGTAAATAAATCAGGTTGCATAAAAGCAATTAATGCTAATGTAAATACCAGTCCAAAAAGCGAGCCCCAAAGATGTGCATCATGATTTACATTATCGCCGCCTTTTTTACCCATGTACACACAGTATAAAATATACAATATGGCATATACAAAAGCAGATATTTTTAAAGCGCCATAAATGTAAATACTGCTCCAGGGGCTAAAGATAATGGTAGCAAAAACCACTGCCGATACAGCACCCGAAGCCCCAAGCGATCTGTAATGATAATCATCCTTATGTTTTATATAACTGGGTATATCTGAAATGATAAGCGCCAGGAAGTAAAGCGCCAGGTACGAAAAAATGCCACCCAAACCGTATATAGTAAAATATATCTCCAGGTTACGGCCAAAAAAGAATAAAGTAAACATGTTGAAGATGAGATGCATGTAATCGGCATGTAAAAATCCCGAAGTGATGAAACGCATATATTGGTTTTCCCGTGCAACACGGTAAGGCCACATAATGGTTTTATCAACCATATCTCTGTTAGAAAAACCAATTAAGGAAAAAATTACATTGGCAATTATTAAACCAATGGTAACCGGGTAATCCTGAAAATTCATACCTGTAGTTTAAGTTAGTAAATATAGTTCATGCTATTAGCTGTGATGGTATTTTTCGTTCCTGTTTATTGAACAAGCTCTGTAAAGCTGCTCTGCCAAAATCAGCCGTACTAACTGATGCGGAAAAACAAGTTTTGATAAGCTCCATTGAAAGTTAGCCCTTTTCTTTACTGCTTCACCAACTCCAAAAGCACCACCAATTAAAAATACAATTGTTTTGGTACTTTCATTTGCTCTTTGCTGGATGAATGCTGCCAACTCTTCGCTGCTAAGTTGTTTTCCTCGTTCATCAAGCAGTACCAGGTAATCATCTTTTTGTAAAATATCTGTTAGCATTTCGCCTTCTTTCTTCTTTAGTTCATTTTCGCCCAGGCTGCCGGCATTTTTGGGTGTTGGTAAAATGGTCCACTCAACCGGGCAGTAGTTGCCAATTCTTTTGGTAAATATTTCAATACCTTCTTTTACATAAGGTTCATGATTTTTTCCAATAGTGCATAGTTGAAATTTCATTTAGTAAAAATAAGAAAGAGAAACATACATCAATATAAATTTATGTTTAGCTTAATTTTTGTAAAACTAATTTTGATGAAGTTGGTGAAATTGAAATTGTTATTGCTAATTGTTATGTATCAGAATTGTTTTGTTTTTTGATAGAATCGCACAAGTGTTCATTAAATTTAAAAAACGTAACATCACTTCAAATTCTTAATTGTTGAGAGGGGATGTTGGCAGGAAAAAGATTAAGTATTAAAGTGAATCAATCGAAATCAAATAAATCACCCAAAAAACCTTTTCGCTTTTTATATTTATAGTCATTATCTTTTTGGTAGTGTTGCCTGGGAGGGTAAATCTCTGTTGATTGTTGACTACTAGAAGATGATGAACGGTCGATTATTTTATCAAGTTCACCTTTATCTAACCATACGCCTCTGCATTCAGGACAATAATCTATTTCTATTCCACTTCTTTCCGTCATAACAAGGTTAATAGTACAATTTGGACACTTCATAATTAAAAATTTAATTGATTAATAAAATTAGATTATTGATTATTTTTTTTGAAGAAGAATTTATAAATTACCGGAACGGTTACCAGTAAAACAATACCAAGGATAACATATTCCAGATTTTTTTTCACCCAGGCATTATCTCCTAATATATATCCTAAAGAAGTAAGACTAACTACCCACAAAACGGCGCCTAAAATATTGTAGAAGGTAAATCTTTTCATATCCATCTTTACAGTTCCGGCAATGATTGGGGCAAAGGTTCTTATAATAGGCAAGAAGCGTGCAATTGCAATAGTTAGTCCACCTTTCTTTTTATAAAATTCAATGGCTGTATTAATATGTCTTTTTTTTATAAGCCAGGTATCTTTATCTCCCTTAAACAAATGGCTGAATTTGTAACCAAACCAATACCCGAAAAAATTACCCAAAACAGTAGCTGTAATAAATAACAACATCCAAAAGGGTAAATTTAAAAGACCATTTTTAAAGGGAAAATGTGCTTCATCTACAGAAGCAATAACCATCCCTGAAATAAAAAGTAACGGATCGCCGGGTAATACAAAACCAAAAAACACGCCTGTTTCAATAAACAAAATTAAAAGAACCAGGTATAATCCCCCGTTTTTCATAATCCAATCAGGATCTAAAAGATGTTGGATAATATCTAATATGCTGCTCATAAAGTACGAATATCTTTTACCACATTACGTGGCGCATGAAAAAATTTATTACTAAAGAACGGAAATGTATAATAATTTTCGTTGTTGAAGTTGAAAACAACCTGTTAAAATATTTATTACATTTTGTTTTGTAATAAACACAAAGAAATGCCAGACTTCATTACAAAAATAACTTTTGAATGCATACGAAACTTATGTAAGATTTAATTGAAAAGTAATTGTTACAATTGTAATAAAAATTGTATATTTTGACTTGAATAATTTTTTGCTTATATTTATTAAAATAAATTTATATGAATCCTACAATAAGCACCCAAAGGTTATTTCATATTTTTTGTTTGTGCCTGATATTTGCAGCTACTCCTTATTTTTTCTTTATATACTTATGGCTTATTTCATATTTACTACCATTTTTTATATTTATATGTATTTTTGATTTTCTTTGTAAAACTGCTTTAAGAAAACCTTTTGGATTGATTCTGATTCTGATGTTAATTGCAGGAATAATCGATTTGTTTGTTATTCATTTTATTTTGTACAAATAAAGCAGCGCATCAAAGTATCATAAATAATAACTCTTTAGAACAAATACATATTGCTTAAAGAAAATTTTGAAATAATTATACTTCTACTAATTTTCTCCTTTTAAGTTTATACAATTCAAATCAGTCAACAGATACTGCGGCAACTGGTATATGTCATTAAAATAATAACAATATTCGGCAATCTTTGTTACAGCCAACCTACCATAGCAGTTGGTTAAAGTTACAAAGCACATTTTTTTCCTCCAGACAAACTTGATGCAAACATTTTTGAAGTACTTTTACCAATTTGAATAATCGATTTTATATTTATAAAAATAGTTTTTTAAAAAGCAACAATTAATTTATCATTTATACTTGCTTAAACTTGTCTTTCATCTACATTTTAATAATCTTTTAAAACAATATTCGTTTTTTAAAACACTTATTACTTAATATATCAATTGCATTTCAAGCATAATTTTACTGAATATGAATAGACCTAATTAATACTATTAATTATTCCTCTTTTCGTATCCAGGTTGTACAGGCGCTGTATAAGGTTTATTTTTTAAAGCTGTTTTTATTTCGGTAATGGCACGCTCTAATTGTGGATCAATTCCTTTGTTCATCAGGCCCAGGTCTTCGGCTACCGGTATATCAGGGTCAACACCGTGTCCTTCCTTAAACCAGGTGCCATCGGGGTTGTACATTCGAAAACTTGGAGAAGTGATGGTACCTCCATCAATAAGTGTTGGCATACCGCTAATGCCAATTAATCCACCCCAGGTGCGGCCACCAATTAACTTACCAAGTCCTTTCTTTTTAAAATAATCCGGAAAAGCATCGCCGCCGCTGCCGCTCCATCCGTTTATAAGCATTACTTTGGGTCCAAAATGTGCAAAGGGAGGCCAAGGCCAGCTTGCACCATCACGGGTAGCCCAATAAGCAAGCGGTGTACGATTTAGCATTTCAATAAAACGGTCGGGAATTTGTCCGCCGCTGTTAAATCGTTCATCAATAATAAGTGCTTTCTTATCCCACTGTGCATTAAACTGACGGGTTAGTTCTTCCTGCCCGTCTTGTGCAGTACTGGGTACATAAATATATCCCACATCCCCGTTTGTAACATCAGCTACATGTTTTCTATTTGTTTCTACCCAAGCCAGGTAACGTAGTTTATATTCATTGTCCATAGTTTGAACCACAGCAGTTTTTGCACTTGTAAAACTTGGGCTACTGTTATACGTTAGTTCAATTGTTTTATTTGCCAGCCCCTGGAAATAAGCATAAGGTTCATGAGTGGTTGTAATTGGCCGGCCATTTACAGCAAGTATATAATCTCCTTCTTTGATAGTGATACCCGGTTGGTCTAGTGAAGAACGGGAGCTTGCATCCCAAACAGCGCCACGAATGATATTTTTTATCTTATAAAAATTTCCTGCAGCTTCCCAGTTTACACCAAGATATCCAACCGATTTATTGTCTTGTTTCTCCATATCTCCGCCTCCATGATAAGTATGCGATGCATTCAGTTCGCCAATCATTTCACCAATTACAAAATCTACTTCTTCTCTTGTTAATGCGCCATCAAGCATCTTTGCATAACGATTCTTAATTGTGTTCCAGTTTACGCCATGCATGTTAGGATCATAAAAATAATCCCGTTCCAACCGCCATACATCGGTAAATAATTCTTTCCATTCTGCCACAGGGTCAACCATCATTTCCATTTCATTAAGGCGTAAGGGTTTTTCAAATTTCTGTTTTTCATCGGGCTTAATAATGCTAAAATCTTTTCCACGCTGTACCAATATTTTGTTGCTATTGGCCGATAGCCATAAGTTATTTATGTTATCTGAAATTTCTTTTTCTTCCCGTTTATCAATATCATAAAATTTAAGTGAAGGTTTTACCTCGTTGCCGCTACCCAGGTTAGGGAGTTTTTGGTAGATGATTTTTCCTTTGGCAGCAAACAGGTTTCCATAATTACCGGGTTCCATTGGCAATAATTCTATACGGGCTTGTATATTGTCAAAATCAATTGCTACTGCATCCAATTTATTTTCTTCTTCTTTTTTCTTATCATCAGTTTTACTTGCAATA
>DAOLYC010000098.1:0-7579 GCA_035425605.1 Ferruginibacter sp. | reverse complement strand
AATATTAATATCATGGTCATTACGCCTGGCACAAAATTATAGGCACCTTTTAACTGCGGATTGTACAACATTCTTATTTGTGGTTGTACCTGGTATGGGATTTTTGACTGGCCATTCATTTCCTGCTGAAAATCGTTGATGATATTAGTTGCATATTGTGTGATGGTAGTTGCCGTGTTTGGATCAGATGCATCTGCCAGCAACTGTATCTGTGCCTTATTGCTTTGCAACAATGACTGTTTGAAATTGGGAGGAAAAACCACAACCATACGCACTTTTCCCGATTTAAATACTGTTTCTATATCGGCTTGTGTTTTTAAATTAGCATATACTTTAAAGTAGCGACTGGCATTTAATTTTTGAATGATACTTAAGGTTGTTTCGTCTTTTGAATTGTCGAGTACCGCAATATTGCTATTTTTAATTTCATTGGTTAATGCAAAACCAAATAAGATGATTTGAAGGATGGGAATCAGAAAAATGATGAGCAGCGATTTCCTGTCACGAAAGATGTGAAAGAATTCTTTTTTTACGAAGATGAAAAATTGTTTCATATAAAATATTAATCTGCCAACCGTTTAGCGCCTCTTGCCAATTGCAAAAACACGTCATCCATAGATGCCGCATTAAAAGACTTTTTTAAATTTGACGGCGTATCCAACGCTTCAATCACACCATCCACCATGATGGAAACCCGGTTACAATATTCCGCTTCATCCATGTAATGTGTAGTAACAAAAATGGTTATTCCTTTTTCTGCAGCTTCATAAATCAAGTTCCAAAATTCACGCCTGGTAACAGGATCAACACCACCGGTGGGTTCATCCAGGAAAACAATTTTAGGTTCATGCAATATGGCTACCGAAAAGGCTAGCTTTTGTTTCCAGCCAAGCGGCAGCGATTTTACCAGGTTGTTTTGTTCTTCACTCATTTTTAACTGTTCAAGTAAACTGTTCATTTTTTCTTTAATTGCCACTTTGTTCATACCGTATATGCCAGCATAAAAACGAATGTTTTCTTTAACAGTAAGGTCTTCATACAAAGAAAATTTTTGGCTCATATAGCCAATATTTTGTTTAATATGTTCTGTTTGCCTGTACACATCAAAACCAGCCACTGTAGCATTGCCCGATGATGGGATTGATAAGCCGCAAAGCATACGCATAGCAGTTGTTTTGCCGGCACCATTGGCGCCCAGGAATCCAAAAATTTCTCCTTTCTTAACTTGAAAAGAAATTTTATTGACTGCTGTGAAATCGCCAAATAATTTTGATAAATCTTTTGCTTCTATAACAATCTCATTCATTAGTACCACGTTTTATTTTAATCCATCAACTGCATAAAACAATCTTCAATATTGGGTTGCGTTTTTTTTAATTCAATATTTGTATGTTGCTGCTGATGCAGGAAATCCAGTATATCTTTTTCGCCAACATCATTATGCTTTAAAAGAAGATGATGAAACTCGCCAAAGCTATTGCAGCTTAAGGTGTTGCTGTAATTTTTAAGATCATTTAATAAACGGTACATGCTTGCTGATCGCACTGCCCATAATTGCCCCTTAAAAGCCGAAACAATATTATTTGGCGTATCAATAATCATTATCTTACCAGATTGAATCAATGCCACCCGGTTACACAAAGCCGCTTCATCCATATAAGGCGTAGAAACTAAAATGGTAATTCCTTGTTGTTTCAAACTTTCCAGCATATCCAAAACTCTTTTCTGGAAACTGCATCCACACCTGTGGTAGGTTCATCCAAAAACAAAACCGATGGTTTATGTATAAGTGCACAACATAATGCCAGCTTTTGTTTCATGCCGCCTGATAATTTTCCGGCACGGCGTTTTTTAAAGGGCTCTATTTGAATATATATTTCTTTAATCAGGTTGTAATTCTCTTCAATACTTGTATTAAATATAGTGGCAAAAAACTCAAGGTTTTCCTCCACACTTAAATCCTGGTATAAAGAAAACTTACCCGGCATATAGCCTACCCTGTTTCTAATTTGTTTAAAATCTTTTATTACATCCAAACCATCAACCGTGGCTGTACCACTATCAGCCAATAACAATGTTGTGAGTATCCTAAACAGGGAAGTTTTACCGGCACCATCGGGGCCAATGATCCCAAATAGCTCTCCTTGTTTTACATCAAACGAAATATCATCAAGCGCTTTTACCTCTTCTTTTTTCGTTCCGTACTTTTTTACAATATTATTTACTGTAATAGCATTCATTTAATTTATTTTAAAATTTCACTTCACCATACATCCCAATTTTAAGAAAACCATCATTTACCACATTCACTTTAATGGCATACACAAGATTGGCTCGTTCATCTTTTGTTTGTATGGTTTTAGGTGTAAATTCTGCTTTATCAGATATCCAACTAATAATGCCTTTCATTTCTTTCATTTTACCTTTGCCATCATCCACCATTACTTTCACCTGCTGATTTAATTTTACCTGTGTAAGCTGGTCGCCAGTTATGTATGCCCTTAGCTTCATCATACTTAAATCTGCAATTTTGTACAATGGTTTACCAATGCTGGTAAATTCACCTGCATCGGCATATTTGCTTAACACTGTACCTGCAACAGGATTTGTGATCATTGTTTTATTTAACTGATCTTGCAGTTGCGCTACTTTTTTTTGCATCGGGTCTTTTTCACTTAATATGCCACGATTTTGTATGGCAACTAATTGTCGCTGGGCATCTATCTGGCTTTGCAATACTTTTAATTGTGTTTTGGCTGCAAGTATTTTTTCCTTTAAAACATTCACCTGGCCGGTTATATCATCCAATTGTTTTGCTGGCACCGCATCTGCTGCTACCAGTTTTTGATAACGCACTTGTTCCTTTTCTAAAACTTTTAATTGTGTTTCATCTACATCAATTTGTTTCTTTTGCAATTGCATTTGCGACTCCAGAATTTTTACCTGTGGTGCCGCATTATTTGTTTTTTGTTGAATAGATTCAACAGATGCTGATGCCTGTTCTTTTTGTAGCTCAATGGCAGTAGGATCTATCTTACCAATTACAGAATCTTTATTTATTGTAACACCTTCTTCAACATTCAACATTAATATTTTTCCGGTTGCTTCTGCCGAAACAATTACTTCATCTGTTTCAAAAGTTCCAGTAGCATCGTATTTATCATTGCCGTTGTTACAGGAAATAAAACCAGCCATAACTACCGGTAGTAATGATTTTATAAAAAGCAATTTCATAATTATTGGTTTGTTGGATGATTAATTTTATTTTCCGAGTATAAGTTGATAATTGTATTGAGCTTGCAGTAACTGTATTTCATGAAGATTTTGATTCAGCATGGCCTGGTTTTCGGCATTAAGTTCTGTTATGTAATCGCTGGAAGTAATAATACCATTGGCTAATTTAAATGCGGCATTGTCCTTAATCCTGGTACGTAAATGTACAATTGATGTATCGGTTGCAACAAGTGCCATGTATTTTTCCACTTCGCTTTTTTGTTGCACAAGCATTAGTTTGCTGTTGTTTAAAAAATTTTCTTTTTGTTTTTCAACAATCTGCTCCTGAATCTTAAAAACATTTTTCTCTTTTTGTTTGGTAAATTGATTCATTATGGGAATCGTAAGCTTTAATCCACCAAAATAATACCACTGAAACTCATTTCTTAGCATATTTAAGCCAGGCCTGCCATAGCCACCTGTTGTAAAAAATGAAAATGTAGGCTTAGCCCTTGCATTGATGAGTTTGCCTTGCTGAATGAACTGTTGTTTTTGAAAATCAAACAATTTTAATTCTGGGCGCATACTAACTGTATCGGCCTTAATTTCTAAACCTAACGGTTTAATAAAAATTGTATTTACATCAATCGTTGTAGCTGTAAGTATTTCCAGCATTTTAACCGCAGCTTTTTTTGTAGCTTCAAATTCAATCACTTTCTGAACTGCTTTTATCCGCTCTGCATTCAATACATCTACATTGCTGTTTGTAGCAATTCCGTATTGGGCCTGTGCCGACACTTTTTTAATATTATTGTCCAGGTCGTTCATCATTATTTTCATTAACCTTATGTTCTCATCCATTAATAATACAGTAAAAAAGTAAGTATTCACTTTTGATTTAAGTTGATAAAGGTCAATTTCCAATTTTTGGGTTTCGATATTTGTTGAATTACTTTGTAGTTTTTTTTGACTGCTGATGATGCCAGCATCATAAATAGGTTGTACAATCTCTATTGTTCCTTTGTATTGATCTTTACTTAGTTCTTCCACATTTATACCCGGTAATTTTATTGGAAAAGAAGTTACATCCGATTGATAAGATGCCTGTGCGCCCAGGTTTACAACGGGCAGCCATTTTAAGTTTTGATTTTCCTGCGACAAGTTTCCGGCGGTAACCGTCAACGCTTTTTGTTGGGCAAGTGGCGAATTGGCCCCCGTAAGCTGGTAACACTGCTCAAGAGTAATGATTGGTTTATTTTGCGCAGGTAACTTACTGCACAGTAATAGTAAACCATAAGTAATTAATCGTTTACTTTTCATAAATTAATTTTTAAGCTTTAATGGCATTAATGATAAATGTAGCAACCTCTGTTTTCCGTTTTTGTATCATTTGCAGGTATGCCTTTTCATCCATTTGTAAAAGTCCTTTAATCATAGGGCGGGCAATAAAGGGGAATATGCACAGCGACTGTATATTAATAAGCAACTGTTGTGCACTTATTTTTTTTATATTCTCTTTTCTTAATTCTGCATTAATTTGTTTTTGAAAATTGCCCAGTATATTTTCAACAGGAAATTTCTTAAGGCGTTTCAAAATCACTTCGGGATTTTGGCTCATTTCGTTTATTAAAAAAATAGGCATACCGGGTAATTTTGTAAGATGGTCTATATCCAGCGAAACAATCATTTCTATCTTTTCAAATAAGGGAAGCTCCTTCATTAGAATTTCAACCAGGTGAGAAAAAAAATTACCTATTTCCTGTTCAAAAACAATATCAAACAATTTGTTTTTGGATGTAAAGTAATAATGCAGCAACGCTTTATTATATCCCGCCTGGTTTGCAATATCTTGCATTCGTGAACCAG
Source organism: Ferruginibacter sp. (assembly GCA_035425605.1). Classification (GTDB taxonomy): domain Bacteria; phylum Bacteroidota; class Bacteroidia; order Chitinophagales; family Chitinophagaceae; genus Ferruginibacter. Next base: position 2,500 of record DAOLYC010000098.1, on the reverse strand, counting down.
CCAGTCCTTTTTCAATAAATATTTTACGGGCAGCCAATAGTATCTCCTGCTCCGTATTCTTATCTTTCTTTTTCATTTGTATTTTTTAACCATTTGGTTAATTGTACAAAACTATAGTAGTTTTATAAAAGCGGCAAATAAAATTTAACCAATTGGTTAATTTTTAGTGAACCTGTTTTGCGCTCATCATTCATCTATTAGGCCGTATTTAGTTATGGCAATGAAAAGAAATTATTTACCTTGTGCCTATTATTTACAATATGGAAAAACAAGATACCCGCCTGGCGGTTTTAATAGATGCAGACAATGTGCCTTACAGTAATGTACGGGGTATGATGGAAGAGATAGCTAAATATGGCACCCCTACTTTTAGACGCATTTATGGCGACTGGACCAAACCCACAGTAAGTGGATGGAAAAATGTATTGTTAGAAAACGCCATCACCCCTATTCAGCAATACAGCTATACAAGCGGCAAAAACAGCAGCGACAGTGCTTTAATAATTGACGCAATGGATATTTTATACTCGGGCAAAGTGGATGGCTTTTGCATTGTAAGCAGCGACAGTGATTTTACAAGATTGGCTTTACGCCTGCGTGAAGCTGGCATGAAAGTTTATGGCATTGGGCAAAAGAAAACACCCAGCCCTTTTATTGTTGCCTGCGATAAATTTATATACCTGGAAATAATTTCGGTTATTGAAGATGATGATAACAACCGGGCTAAAACAAAACACTCTAAATCAACAGCAAAAACCTCTGTTGATAAACTAAATAAAGAAACACTAAAACTTATTGCTGCCAGCATTGATGACCTGGCAGATGAAAATGGTTGGGCATTTTTAGGAGATGTGGGAAATCTGATTTTAAAAAAACAACCCAATTTTGACTCCAGAAATTATGGCTTTCAAAAATTAACGCCGCTGATACTATCGTTTCCTCAATTTGAAATAGACAAAAGAGAAACAGATAAAGCCGGCATAAAGCTGGTGTTTATAAGGAATAAAGAATAAACTTTTTGGAGGCGTTTAAAAAAATACATGTTACCGTTTTTCCCGACTGCCACTATATAACTCATATTCCAGCAATCGGCAATCAATTTTACTGGTAAAAAATTCAATTCTGCGATTTGGTTTAAGTCCTATTTTTTTTGCCAGTTCAAGGTTTCCGGTAAAAATATATCCATAATAACCTTTGCATTTCTTTTTTAAAAAATCACCCATTCGTTTATACGTTATTTCCAATTCTGCTTCTACACCCAGCCGGTCGCCATATTCCGGATTAAAATACACAACTCCATTTCCATCCTGGGGTATTGCTGTTTCTTCAAAATCGCAAACGGCAAACTCAATAAATTCTTCTACACCTGCAATGCCGGCATTTACTTTACTTATGTTTATAGCGTCGTCGCTTATATCGGTGGCAATAATTTTTAAGTCTTTTAAATCAATAACTTGTTTTTCCAGTTTATCAAATTCAGTCAAATAAAATTTTTCATCGTATCCGCACAGGTGCATAAAGGCATAATTAAAACGCAGCAGGCCGGGCTTACGGTTTGTTGCCAGCAAAGCTGCTTCAATAGCCACAGTACCAGAGCCGCACATAGGGTTTATGAAAACCAACCTCCTATCCCACCTGGTTGCCAGCAAAGTGGCTGCCGCCAACGATTCCAGCATAGGTGCCTTACCGGGAATTTTTCTATATCCGTGTTTTGACAAAGTTTCGCCCGAAGTGTCAATAAAGATTTCTGCCAGCGAATCTTTCCAATATAAATGAATAACAGTCTTATCAATTTCAGGACCCGAATTGGGGCGGCCTCCTGTTTTATTTCTAAACCTATCAACAATAGCATCTTTAACTTTTACATTGGCAAATAAAGTATTGTTGATGGTATCATTACTTACATTGCTGCTGATAGAAAAATATCCATCCTCAGCAATCACATCTTCCCATGAAAAATCAATAAGGGTTTTATACAAATCATCGGCATTGTTTGCAGTAAATTCTTTTAATGAAAATAAAACCTGGCTGGCGCATCGTAAATTTAAATTCAGGCAAATACAATCTTGTAAACTGCCTTTTAGTTCCACACCGGTTTTAAAAACCCGTTCTGGCTTAAAACCAAGTTCGGTTATTTCTGCTTGCAGGTAGTTTGACAAGCGGTTACTGCAAGTAATGATGATGCGACTAACTAATTTAAAATCGGGCATGTGCAAACTTAATTGAATTTAAACACAGATGATGCTTATTAAAAATGTTAACTCATACACTTATCAGCTTTTAGGCATAAAATTCCGATAGCTGCTTTATATTTGCATCATGCTTAAAATAAGTAACCGGGCCGTACAAATGCCGGCCTCCCCCATTCGTAAATTAGTTCCTTTTGCAGAAGACGCTAAAAAAAGAGGAACCAAAGTATATCATCTAAATATAGGCCAACCCGATATTGAAACACCAGCACCCTGTTTAAATGCGGTGCGTCATTCTGATTTTAAAATAT
>DAOLYC010000097.1:0-7602 GCA_035425605.1 Ferruginibacter sp. | reverse complement strand
TAGGTTCTGCAAATCCAACTAACGTGGTAAAAGCAACTTTTAAAGCTTTGGCTACATTGCGTGAACCAATTGCAGTTGCAAAAACACGTAACGTATCTTTAAAGAAAGTATTTAACGGATAAAAGACATTTAAAGTTTATAGTTAAAAGTTAATAAACTAAAACCATAAACATTAAACCTTAAAAATAGTAAGGTATGAAAAAGATAAAAGTAACACAGGTTAAAAGTATAATTGACCGCTCTGAGCGCCAAAAACGAACAATGGTAGCTTTAGGTTTAAAAAAGTTGAACGCTACTGTAGAAGTAGAAGCTACACCACAAATATTGGGTATGGTTAATAAAGTAAACCACCTGGTAAAAGTAGAAGAACTATAATTAGTTTTAAATTTTGAAGGTTGTATTTTAAATTGAAATGCTTCATTCAACATTTAAGATTTATCATTAAATATAAGCGAGGGGCGATTCCCCGTAAGTACAAAATCAAAGAAGTAAAATGAAACTACACACACTAAAACCTGCAAAAGGCTCAACACACAAAGAAAAAAGAATTGGACGTGGTGAGGCAAGTGGTAAAGGTGGAACATCTACCAAAGGAAATAAAGGTGGACAAAGCCGTACCGGTTACAAAAGCAAAAAAGCACACGAAGGTGGGCAAATGCCAATTCAACGGCGTATTCCAAAACGTGGGTTTAAAAACAACAACCGAATTGAATTTAAAGTGCTAAACCTGGGCCAGATAGACATGCTGGCTGATAAATACAGTATTACGGAATTTAGCCTGCAAAACTTATACATCAATGGTTTAATAAGCCAGTTTGATAGTGTAAAAGTTTTAGGCAACGGAGAGCTAAAAGGCAAATACAGTTTTAAAGTAAATGCAGCCAGCGAAAAAGCTAAAGCTGCTATTGAGGCTGCCGGAGGTTCAATCGAGATAATAAAATAATTTCACCGATATTTGCCAACCACGTTTAAAAGCGTAAATTTTTTGGCACAAAACAATTAAATCGTTTACATTCTGTGAAGAAGTTCATTACAACAATTAAGAATATCTGGAGCATTGAGGAACTACGTAATAAGATCACTTATACATTGATTTTGATCTTTATTTACCGTTTAGGTTCTTTTATCGTTTTACCGGGTATCGACCCTAATAAATTATCCAGCCTGGCCGATAGTTCTAAATCGGGTATGCTTGGTTTACTTGATACCTTTGTAGGTGGCGCCTTTTCCAAAGCGTCAATTTTTGCTTTAGGTATCATGCCATATATCTCTGCATCAATTTTTATGCAGTTGATGACTATCCTTGTTCCACAAATGGCAAAAATCCAAAAAGAAGGAGAAAGCGGAAGAAAGAAAATCAATCAATGGACACGTTACCTTACAGTTATTGTAACAGCATTTCAGGCAGCAGCTTATATCGGATATCTTAAAAGTCCAGGCAATGCCGAAGCTATAATTCCTACATTTAGCGCATATTTTTGGGCTTCTACAGTTATTATACTTACTGTGGGTACTTTATTTGTAATGTGGCTTGGCGAAAAAATTACTGACAAAGGTTTAGGTAATGGTACTTCCATCATCATCATGATTGGTATCCTTGCTCGTTTACCCCAGTCGTTTGGACAGGAGTGGGCTGCAAGAATTACCAGGGGAGCAGGTGGTATATTGATGATATTAATTGAAATTCTGTTACTGGTAGCTGTTATTTTAGGGGTGGTACTTTTAGTACAAGGTACCCGAAAAGTACCGGTTAACTATGCCAAGCAGATAGTAGGTAACCGCCAGTTTGGTGGAGCAAGAAACTTTCTGCCACTTAAAGTAAATGCATCTGGTGTAATGCCTATCATTTTTGCACAGGCAATTTTATTTTTACCAACTTTGTTTTCTTTTGGAGGTACAGCTTCATGGACAAAATACTTTACAGACCACACTAACCTTGGATACATGATAGTGTATTCAGTAGCGGTTATTGCATTTACTTTCCTCTATACTGCTTTAATATTTAATCCTAAGCAGATGGCTGATGAACTAAAACGTAATAATGGATTTATACCGGGTGTAAAGCCGGGGCAACCAACAGCAGATTATATTGGTACCATTATGGACAGGATAACATTGCCAGGTGCACTTTTACTTGCATTTGTTGGTATTTTACCGGGTATTATCCAAATATTATTTGGAATGCAGCAGGGCTTTGCTACTTTTTTTGGTGGCACTTCGTTGCTAATTAACGTAGCTGTAATTTTAGATACTTTACAACAAGTAGAGACTCAGTTATTAATGCGCCAGTACGATGGGCTTATGAGCAGCGGAAGAATACAGGGAAGGCAGCAGGGTGTATCTGCAGGTTTTCAATATATACCATACCCGGCCGGGGTATTAAAATAATTACAACAAAACCCCGATTAAAACCATCGGGGTTTTGTTGTTTAATACAATTCACAATCATCATTCTTATGTTGTAATTAAATTAAAATGATACATTATAAAAGTAAAGCGGAGATAGAGCTAATGAGAGAAAGCAGCTTATTGGTTAGTGAAACACTTGCCCTTGTAGCGGCTGTTATAAAACCCGGTATAACAACCATGCAACTTGATAAGTTAGCAGAAGAATTCATCAATGATAATAAGGCATCTGCTTCATTTAAAGGATATCATGGCTTTCCATTTACATGTTGTATTTCTGTAAACGATGCAGTGGTACATGGTTTTCCAACCAATAATGAATTAAAAAGTGGCGATGTTGTTTCGGTTGATGTAGGCGTATTTAAAAATGGATTTCATGGAGATAGCGCCTATACTTTTGGTGTTGGTGAAATAAGCGATGAAATAAAAAAACTGATGAGGGTAACCAAAGAATCTTTATATATAGGGATTGAAAAAGCTGTACATGGCAACCGTGTGGGCGATATAGCGCATGTTATTCAGGATTATACCGAGAAACAGCATGGATATGGAGTGGTTAGAGATTTAGTAGGACATGGCCTTGGCCGAAATCTGCACGAAGATCCACAAGTGCCAAATTTTGGTAAAAGAGGTACAGGTGCCAAACTTAAAGAAAATATGACCATTGCCATAGAACCCATGATAAACCTGGGTACTAAAGATGTATTTTATGATAAAGATGGATGGACTATTCGTACAGCAGATGGAAAACCATCAGCACATTATGAGCATGATGTTTGTATTCAAAAAGGTAAAGCAGATATTTTATCTTCTTTTATTGGTATAGAAGCTGCTGAAAAAGCAAATACAAATCTTTTTTCTGATTACTAATTACAGTATCCTGTATTTAAATTCAATCCTTGTATCGTTTCAAATATTGTGGAGGCTTAAGTAAGTATCCTGGCAATGGATAATAATACTTGTTATACAAAAATATCCCTCACCAATTCAATGCATATTTAAGCCTGCTTTCTTTCTCTTTTACTTAAATGAAATAATATGTACATCATGAACCGTATAATTTCGTAATTGTAGTAAGGTTATGTAAGTTCATTCAAACCAAAACTTATTCCTTCTTCTAGCTCGGATTTTTCAATAGGGATACTTACATTAGCACTATTGTGAATTTTGTTCGCAAGTAAAAATCTTATTTTTGATGATACGAAATTAGGAAGATGCATAAAAAAAGATTGATTGTTATTGGAGGTGGTGCTGCAGGTTTTTTTTGTGCTGTAAATGCAGCTCGTTTAAACCCGGAGCTGGAAGTGACTATTCTGGAAAAGTCAGGCAAATTATTAAGTAAAGTAAAAGTAAGTGGCGGTGGCCGTTGCAATGTAACCCATGCCTGTTATAGCATTGCAGAGATGATAAAACATTACCCAAGGGGCGCTTCATTTTTAAAAAAAATCTTTCATCAATTTTTTACTAAAGATACCATTGCCTGGTTTGCAGATAGAGGGGTGAAGTTAAAAGTAGAAGCAGATGGAAGAATGTTTCCGGTTACAAACAGTTCACAAACCATTATAGATTGCCTCATAAAAGAAGCAAATAAATACCAGGTTGATATTAGGATGAACATGGAAGTTAAAGAACTGGTAATTGAAAATGCACAATGGATGGTAGTATGTAAAAATGATAAAATATTGAAAGCAGATTTTGTTTGTGTTGCCAGTGGAGGTTACCCAAAGATTTTACAATACGATTGGTTAAAGAAAACGTCACATGAAATAGAAGAACCTGTCCCATCTTTATTTACTTTCAATATTCCGGGCAATTCAATAACATCTTTAATGGGTGTTGTTGTAGAAAATGTGCAGGTAAAAATTGTAGGTTCGAAACTAATGGAGCAGGGGTCATTATTAATAACACATTGGGGAATGAGTGGCCCGGCTGTTTTAAAACTATCTGCCTGGGGCGCTAAAGAACTGGCTAAAGTAAATTATCGTTTTAAAGTTGTGGTAAATTGGATTCCAGAATTTAATGAAAACAGTTTGCGTGAAAAATTTAAGGAATTGCGCTTTAAACTGGCTGCTCAAAAAATTACCAATCGTAATCCTTTTGCCTTACCTGCACGTTTATGGGAACATCTGCTCACAAAATCAGCAATAAAGGATGATTTACGCTGGGCCGATTTACCAGCCAAAGAGCAAAATAAATTAATCAGGCACTTGTGTACAGATGAATATGAAGTAAGCGGTAAAACAACCTATAAAGAAGAATTTGTAACTGCCGGGGGTATTCAGTTAAACGAAATTGATTATAATACTATGCAAAGCAAAACTCATAAAGGTTTATTTTTTGCCGGCGAAATAATTAATGTAGATGGCATTACCGGCGGATTTAATTTTCAAAATGCCTGGACAACGGGTTGGATTGCAGCAAGGGCAATAAATTTGTTAGCTTAAAAGCATTTGTACTATAATTTGAATTATAAAAATCGTTTTTGTAAAATCTATAAACCTTATTAAAATTATTGCACAGTATAAGTTAGTAATATCAGGGTAAAACATCTAATCCCTAAAAACAATCTTCACAATTTCTTCACTACTCTTTTTCATTACCAATTTCAATTCATTTACATTTGCTTCTACTTCAGTATATGAAAAAAATCGACCGCTATATACTTTCAAAATACCTCACAACTTTTTTCTTTTGTCTTATTTTGTTTACGTTGATAGTAGTGGTTGTTGATATTAGTGAAAAAACAAACGACTTTGCCAAATCAAATTTATCGGCATACAGGATATTTACCGATTACTATGTTGGTTTTATTCCACGTATAGATGCCATGCTGTTTCCACTCTTTGTATTTATTTCGGTAATTTTCTTTACTTCTAAAATGGCTGGCCGTTCCGAAATTATTGCCATCCTTAGCAGTGGGGTTTCCTTTAAAAGATTTTTACTACCCTACATGGTTGGCGGATTATTTTTATCAGTTTTATTGTGGACTGGCTACCAGTACCTGGTTCCTAAAGCCAATTTAAAATGGGCCAATTTTGAAGCAAAATATATTGATGGGCCTTCTGCCCCAGAAAGTAACACTAGTAATTTTAAACAAAAACTTTATTTTAAAACCGATTCAAATACATACGTTGGAATAAGCAGTTATGATACCATTTTAAAAACGGGCAATGGAATTTTTGTTCAGCGATTTAAAAATAATAACCTGGTATATAATTTACGCAGTAACCAGTTTAACTGGGATACTGCAACCGGAAAATGGAAATTATTTAATGCGGTAGAACGTCGGTTAGACAGTATCTCTGAAAGAGTAAGCCTACATAGAGAAATGCTTATCAATTATAATTTTAAACCACGTGATTTACGTAAAGATGAATTTCTTAAAGACCAGCTACCCACTCCCGAATTAGATGATTTTATCAGGCAGGAAAGGCTAAGAGGATCTGAAATGTTAAATATGCTACTGGTTGAAAGGTATAACCGAGATGCCATACCTGTTTCAGTTTTTGTATTAACAATCATAGGTGCCGTGCTGGCTTCACGAAAAATAAGAGGCGGTAGTGGTTTGCATCTTGCCATTGGAGTTATCATCAGTGTGTTGTATATCCTGTTCAGCAGGTTTTCAATTGTATTCGCCACAAAAAGCAATTTTACACCATTTATTGCCGCCTGGACACCCAATATCATTTTTGGATTACTTGCTTTTTACCTGTATAAAAAAGCTCCTAAATAAATACCGGATAACTTGTAAGTTTTACATAAACTTTTTTTTAAAACTTTTGTTTTAAAGATGCATCCATCGTAATTTTAAGCGTTTTCAAATTTTAATGTATAAGTGGGTTAAGAATTGTTGTTAAAATAAGATTTTACGAATTACACACCGCAAAAATTTCTATAATTAATAATAAAAATTCTATGGGTATTGTTAAAGACAGGTTTAAAAATAAGGCAGATGTTATAGCCGCTGATATTAAAAGTATGCTTAAAGAGCATGGTGAAAAAGTAATAGGCGAAGTAACATTAAGCCAGATTTATGCTGGCATGCGTGGCATTACAGCATTGGTATCAGAAACATCGTTGTTAGATGCACAGGATGGGATACGGTTTCGGGGTTATTCAATTCCGGAATTAAGAAAACAATTACCTAAAGCCACTGGAGGTACCGAGCCATTGCCCGAAGGTTTATTTTACTTAATGCTTATTGGGGCATTGCCTAATGATGATGAAGTGCAACATTTAAGCAGTACCTGGCAAAGACGCAGCCATGTTCCTAATCATGTTTTTGATACCATCGAAGCATTACCTATCAGCACACACCCAATGACACAATTTGTAATTGCTATCATGGCGCTTCAAACTGAAAGTAATTTTTCGAAGCGTTATTCAAAAGGTATGAGTAAAGCAGATTATTGGGATGCAGTTTTTGACGATTCGATGGATCTTATTGCCCGCCTTCCACGTATAGCAGCATACATCTATCGTCGTAAATACAAAGGCGGCGAACATATTCAGCCCAATGGTTTACTTGACTGGGCAGGCAACTTTGCCCACATGATGGGTTATGAAGAAGAAGGTTTTCATGAACTGATGCGTTTATATATGACCATACACGCCGATCATGAAGGAGGAAATGTATCGGCCCATACGGTTCATCTTGTTGGCTCCGCATTAAGTGACCCGTATTTAAGTTTTGCCGCAGGAATGAATGGCCTGGCTGGCCCTTTGCATGGCCTGGCAAATCAGGAAGTGATTAAATGGATTTATGATATGAGAGAAAGCATAGGAAATGATGCACCAACAAAAGAACAGATAGAAGAGTATGTGAAAAGAACTTTAAGCCAGGGAAAAGTTGTGCCCGGTTATGGCCACGCTGTGTTAAGAGAAACAGACCCCCGATTTATTGCACAAATGGAATTTGGTAAAAAACACATGCCGGATGATCCGCTGGTACAAACAGTTTGGAATATTTATGATGCTGTGCCACCTGTATTAAGCTCTATTGCAAAAATTAAAAATCCCTGGCCAAATGTAGATGCACATAGCGGTGCACTGCTGGTACATTATGGAATGGTTGAGTACGAATTTTACACTGTTTTATTTGGCGTTTCCCGTTCACTGGGTGTATTAGCCAGCCTATGTTGGGACAGGGCGCTGGGTTTCCCACTTGAAAGGCCTAAATCTGTTAGTACCAGGTTG
>DAOLYC010000096.1:0-7617 GCA_035425605.1 Ferruginibacter sp. | reverse complement strand
CTTGATTTTGTACGCAGTTATAAAGGAGCAGGCGAACTTTACAAGGGAGAAAACAACGATGTATTATTTGAAAAATTTATTTCAACAACGGTTGTGGAAGATTATAAAAAACATTTAGAAGATTATAATACGGAGTTTAAATATCAAATGGACGAATTTAAAGATGGAAATGTGTTGTTTGAAATAATGGAACGAAATATATGGGGCAAAGCGGCCGCCGATACAGAAGGACTTAGAAAACTATACAACGAAAATAAAAACAAATACCTGTGGAATGCCAGCGCCGATATCATCCTGTTTAATTGTGCCAATAAAACCATTGCCAACGAAACAAAAGCTTTTTTACAAAAAGGAGAAGACTGGAAAAAGGTTGCAGAAACCAATATAAATATACAGGCCGATTCTGGAAGGTTTGAGCTATCGCAATTACCAGTAAAAATTAGTGCGCAAACAGCACCTGTAGGTATAATTGCTGATGGCACTACAAGCCCGACAGATGGTAATGTAAGTTTTATAATACCGGTTCACTATTATGAAGCTGGCAAACAAAGAAGTTTTGAAGATGCCAAGGGATCGGTAATAAATGATTATCAAAATATGCTGGAAGAAAAATGGATAAATGAATTGAAGAAGCAATATCCGGTTAAGATTAATGAAGTTGTATTTAAATCTTTGATAAACTAAGTACGGTAAAATTTAAAATAAAAGCCTGCTAACAAATCTGTTGGCAGGCTTTTTGCGTTAGTCCCTTTTGTTCAGGCAATTTATATTGAAAATCTGTTCGGCCATTTAATAATTAACCCTTAAATAAATAATATAAAATGAACTATAAAAATTTAAAAATGGCTTTTACCAAAGCGATAAAAATTTTATAGCGAAAAATTTCTACCTAAAAAACAATAAAAATTTATACATGAAGAAATTAATAATGACCATTGGTATTTTTATAGTTGTAACAAAAACAACCTATGCTCAGGTTTATGTTCAAGGAGGATTAAACCTTGCCAACATTACAAATACAAACGATGGGCAAACTGAAAAAAATAATATCCTTCCTTCTTTTAATGTGGGCATTCTTGGCCGGTACAGTTTGTTGCCTAGACTTAGCCTGGAATCGGGTATCTTATTTTCAGGTCATGGCTCAAAAGCCGAAACTTATTTTTATAGTAATAGCAATTATGTAAAAACAAGATTTAATCCATACTATATACAAGTGCCTTTAAATGCTGTTATAAAAATACCTATACAAAGAGGTAGCAATATCTTTTTTAATGCCGGCCCTTATGCTGCTATTGGTATTACCGGCAAATCAAAACAAGAAGTAAAAGTGGGTCCGTTTATTACATCAACAACCAATAATATAAAATTCAGCAACGATGATCCTTTTACATCGCAACAGGATGATGCTGCTTATGATAAGTTAAAACGATTTGATTTTGGATTGAATTTTGGCGGAGGCTTTGATTTTGGGCCAGTGATTGTAAAAGTTAATTATGGGCTTGGGCTTACAAAAATAAATTCAACCGAAGACAGTAATAACGAAAACGACAGGAACAAATACCGCACACTCAGTATATCATTAGGTGTTCCACTAGGAAAATAATTGCCCATATCTGAAAACAAAATAAACCCCTACCTGATAAGTAGGGTTTTATTTTTTAAACAATTTGTTTTACCACATCGCCAACAATATTGGGCCTGCCCAACGTATAATAATGCAATACAGGTACACCAAATTTTATCAGGTCTTTCGATTGTTGCAAAAGCCACTCGGTTCCCACTTGCTCAACCGCTTCATCGTTTTTACATTTCATAATTTCGTTGCTCAATGCCGCCGGCAGATCAATATGAAAAATTTTAGGTAACACCGTAAGTTGTTTTTTAGTGTAAATAGGTTTGATGCCCGGTATGATAGGAACCGTAATACCTATATCCCTGCAAGCTTTTACAAAGGCATAAAATTTTTCATTGTCAAAAAACATTTGGGTTACAATATAATCGGCGCCAATATCTACTTTTTGTTTTAAATATAATAGGTCGCTATCCATATTGGGCGCTTCAAAATGTTTTTCGGGATAACCGGCTACACCTATACAAAATTTTGTTTGGCTGGTATTTTTTAAATCATCTTCCAGGTATTTTCCGGCATTAAGGTTTATAACCTGTTTCAATAAATCGCTGGCATATTCATGTCCGCCCGGTTCGGGCAAAAAAGCTGTTTCGTTTTTAGCAGCATCGCCCCGCAAAACTAAAACATTATCTATGCCAAGATAATTCAGGTTTATTAAAGCATCTTCTGTTTCACTAATACCAAAACCTCCGCAAATCAAATGCGGTACAGTATCTACACTATATTTGTTCATAATGGCAGCACAAATACTTTCGGTGCCGGGTCGTTTCCGTATCACTACTTTCTGAAAATTACCATCGGGTGTTTTTTTAAATACATGTTCGCTGCGGTGATAGGTTACATTTATATATGCCGGTTTAAACTCCATCAGCGGATCAAGGTGCTGGTATAATGATTGAATCCCTTTTCCTTTTAAAGGGGGAAGTATTTCAAAAGAAATAAGTGTTTCCCTGGCCTGGTTAATGTGTTCTATTACTTTCATCAGATAAAAAATATTTGCAAACTTAATTAAGAAAACACAAACTACTGTTAATTACTATTGGCATTATAGCGGTTTATTAGTTTACATTACTTTTGTAAAAATACCTCAATTTGAATTTAACCATACAAACCAAAGACCTTGTAAAAGTTTATGGCAGCCGCACTGTTGTAAACAAAGTTTCGTTTAATGTTAAGCAGGGCGAAATTGTTGGATTGCTTGGCCCCAATGGCGCCGGTAAAACCACCTCATTTTATCAGGTAGTTGGTTTGGTAAAGCCCGATGAAGGGGAAGTTTTTTTAAACGACATCAATATAACCAAACTGCCCATGTACAAAAGGGCACAAATGGGTATTGGCTATTTACCTCAGGAAGCAAGCGTTTTCCGTAAACTGAGTGTAGAAGACAATATACTTGCAGTGCTTGAAATGACAAAACTTAGTAAAGCCGAACAAAAAGAAAAACTTGAATCGTTGCTTGACGAATTTAATTTACAAAGGGTTCGTAAAAACAACGGCGATACATTGAGTGGCGGCGAACGACGCCGTACAGAAATAGCAAGAGCATTGGCAGTAAACCCAAAATTTATTTTGTTAGATGAACCCTTTGCTGGCGTAGATCCTATTGCAGTAGAGGATATACAGTCGATAGTTGCCAAATTAAAATTCCGAAATATTGGTATCCTTATAACCGATCATAATGTAAACGAAACCCTCTCCATTTGCGACAGGGCTTACCTGTTAATTGATGGACAAATATTTACACATGGCACTGCCGAAGAGCTTGCTGCCAATGAACAGGTACGTAATTTATACCTGGGCAAAAACTTTGAATTAAAAAGAAAGGACTATTTACATGATGAAGCTGCCCGTTAAAAAAGGCTGTTTCAAAAGGCTATATTATTACCAAATTGAGCATAAGGAAATATTAATAGGATGGGCAAATAATCCTTAAAACATTTCGATAAACCCAATACAGCATAATTCTATCCTTTTGAAACAGCGTTTTATTAAATAAAAATTATGCTTACCTCGTAAAGCTAACCAACTCCAGCGATTCATTACGATATACATTTGAAGCTGGGGCCGCTACTTTCTCATCATAAGTGTTGTATTTTACAAGAATCGGCCCTGTACTGGTAAACCAAAATTCATCTTCAAGGCTATTTGTATCATTGCCATCCACTTTATAACAGCCAGTATAATTACCGGCAGGAACAACAATTGAAGCGTTGATATCTTTTACAGTGCAGGTTCCATATACATAAGCATAGGTTTCGTTAACTGTTGCAGGATTTTTAAACCACAAGCTTGGCGTTGTGTTTGGATAAGCAATATACCACCAACCTTCTGTTCTTTTTTGAATGGCTATTATGGGTTGGCCAGATCCCTGCTCAACGAGGTTTAACCAGGTGCTGCCGCCAACATTAACTTCAACACCCAGGTATGTTAAATCAGATATGCCTGTTGCAGCCCCTGCTTCATTATAAGTGGTATATCTAAATACCCATTTACTGCCAGCTTTGGGGTCTGTAGTGTTGCCCAGTGTTGCTTGTTCATTATCTTTTTTACAAGATGAAAATAATAGAGTGATAATTGCGAATAACGGAAATAAAATTTTTTTCATTGTTTCAGTTTTTGGGTTTTAAATAAAAAAACGATTTTCTAATCTCTTTGTGAAATTGTGATGGGGCAATATTGTGAAGTATAGTAAGTATAGTTGCCCGATTTTTTTGATGAGTGCCCGCTATTAAAATAAAAATCAAACGAAATTTCCCCGTCATCAGGTTTCAATTGAGATCAACAAAAAGAAAATTGCAAATAGTTTTTTCATACTTTTCTATGCAAGTAAGCAATATCTTCCGCATTAAAAAATGTGATAAAAGTAGTATTATAAGAAACCTGTTTTCTTCAACGCTTCGGCCCTGGAGTTTACCTGAAGTTTTTCATAAATATTCCGGATATGGGTACGAACTGTTTCAATACTTACAAATAATTTATCGGCAATTTCTTTATACCGGTATCCACGGCTAAGATGTTCCAGCATTTCCTGTTCTCTTTTGCTAAGGTTCTGAAAATACTCATTTGTTTTTTCCCTTATAGCAAACGCTTCAATAACCTTCCTGGCTATTTGGCTGCTTATGGGGCTTCCGCCTTGTTGCACTTCTGCTATTGCCTCCAGTATTTTTTCGGCAGTTGTAGATTTTAAAAGATAGCCGGTGGCCCCGGCTTTTAAAGCATCAAAAATAGTATCGGCATCATCATACACAGTAAGCACTATCATCTGCATACGTGGATGCAGAATTTTTAACCGTTGAATACATTCAATACCACTCATCCCAGGCAGGTTCACATCAAACAGTGCAATTTCCGCAGGCCTTGCTGTCAATTCCTTTAATGCGGTTTCTGCATCTCTGAAAAGCATCAGTTCCTCTACATCTATTTTAAGTTGTATTTCCCCGGCAAGGTAGTGCCTTACTTTATCATCATCTTCAATTATAGCAATGGAATTTATTTTCACCATGCAAAAATGTATTTTGTTTTTTTATTCTTAGATGTGAATTAAGTAGTATCAAAGCTGTACACTGTAATAAAATCGGCTACCTTTCTGCTGTACAGATGTAACTTGAAGTTTACCGCCTATTACATTAATCCGGTGCTGAATATTTTTTAATCCGTTGCCGGCTACTTTTTTTTCTGAGTCAAATCCAATCCCATCGTCGGTAATTTCACAACTTAAAAGCCCATGTTGTATTTCCATAAGTACTGAAATATTAGTTGCCCCACTGTGCTTTATTGCATTATTTACAATTTCTTTCGTTACCAATAATATATTCCGTCGCTGTTCATTTGATAAAATTATATCCTTGCCGTTTTCGGGCATTTGTATGGTAAATGTTTTTTCTGAATATTCAAGTTGCTGGTACAGTAATTCTCTTAAATAGGCGGTTAACTGGTTTAAAGATTTATTATTTGTATTAAGGCTCCACACTATTTCACTCATGCTGCTTACCAATCTCCTGCTGGTTTCTGCTATTTCGTCCAGTTCTTTTGTATTGCCGGTATTTAATTTATTTTTTGCCCATTCGCTCATCATCGTAATTTGAGTAAGGCCTGCGCCAATATCATCATGCATTTCTCTTGAAATACGCTGTCGTTCTTTATTCATTTCCTCCTGAATAGCCAATTCTCTTTTTAGTTTTTTTTGAGAATAGTATTTTGTAATTAACACTGCCAGGTATATTATTGCAACCAGTAAAAGTATATAAAGCCACCAATTGTTTATTCCGGTATCGTCCTCTCTGAGTTTTATTTTATATTTCTGCTCCAGATAAGTATGCACTTTATTTAATTCGGTATCACTAAGTGTTTGGCCGTAAACAATTATCTCTGCTATAGCACCATTCAAAACTTCTAGCCTTCCATTTGAAGCAATCTTTAGAGGGTTACTATCGGGTTGATTATTTTTTATTCTGAATGAAAGTTTAAAATCTCCGTCCCGGTAAAAATTCATTGATGTATCAGAACTTCTTGAAATGGTTATTATTGACCATTTTTTTTTCGGTATGGTTGCTACCGGAAAACCTGCTGTACCCACGCCATCATAATAAATGGCCAACTCCTTGGTGGTTCCAAATTGCCAGGTTATTCCCTTATTGAAATAGGTTGAAACCAAAGTGCCATATCCTGCGCCAGATGTTTTACCCTCTCCATTTACTTTTGCAACTATTGAAATGGTTCCTCGTTTATTGGGAAAGCTTTGAAAAGAGATGGTTTCAATACTATTATTCAATCCATTAAACCGGATAATGGGCAAACCGTTTAGTTGTGATGGAACCAGTACAGGGGCGTTTGATAACATTGATGATGCATGGTGGTTGTTACCGCTATAATCTTTCCATAAAATAACTTTATTGTTATTCAGTTGCACCCCTTTATCTGCCATAAGCCATAATGAAAGTGCACTTTTGGGTATTTGGCCAGATGATTCAATAGCAATCAATAGTACTAACAGCAGAAAAGTAATACCTCTTTTCATTATTCCGTAATTTCAGAAATTAAATATAGGTAGCTTTTGTTGTTAAAATACAAATGTTTATTTTGCTGCTATGAAACTCCTCTCATCTGCAATATCCAAGTTGGCTCGTATGCGTCTTTGGCGTATAGAAAACTGGAGCAACCACCCGCTGGCAGCACAACGAGAGGTTTTACAAGAGCTTGTTACCGCAGCCCAATACACCGAATTTGGAAGAAAATATAATTTTTCTAAACTTTTTACCCTTAAAGAATTTAAAAAGAAAGTTCCCATTCATGAGTATGATAATATTAAGCCTTATATATTAAGGATGATGAATGGCGAGCAGAATATTTTATGGAACACACCAATAAAATGGTTTGCTAAATCATCCGGCACCACAAGCGATAAAAGTAAATTTATTCCCATCAGCGAAGAAAGCCTGCAGGATAACCATTACAAAGCAAGTAAAGATTTGCTAAGTACTTATTACAAAAATTTTCCTTCAAGCGATTTATTAACCGGCAAAGGATTAGTTGTTGGTGGCTCTCATCAAATTAATCAACACAATGAAGATATACAATACGGCGATTTAAGCGCCGTACTTATGCAAAACTCTCCTTTTTGGGGGCAGTGGATTCGTACGCCGGAGTTAAGTGTAGCATTGTTAGATGAATGGGAAGAAAAGATTGAAAAACTGGCACAAGTAACCGCCAACGAAAATGTTACTTCACTTGCCGGTGTACCTACCTGGACTTTAATTTTACTAAAGCGAATTTTAGAAATTAAAAACAAATCTACCATTAAAGAAGTTTGGCCAAATTTAGAATTGTACATCACCGGGGGCGTTTCATTTGTACCCTATAAAGAACAGTTTGATAAGATAATTGGCGGCAAGATAAATTACCTGGAAATTTACAATGCCAGCGAAGGTTTTATAGCCGGACAACAAAGCCCCAATGACGATGGCTTATTATTGTTTACCGAGCATGGT
>DAOLYC010000095.1:0-7630 GCA_035425605.1 Ferruginibacter sp. | reverse complement strand
ACCTCCGAAAAATTATTTGAACTACAACCTGCATCATATCATGCAATAACCATGTGGCATGTGCTGGAGCATGTACACGAATTGCATTCATACTTTACGCAAATCAGCCGCCTGCTTACAGCAACCGGCAAATTATTTATTGCTGTTCCCAATTACACTTCAAAAGATGCAGAATGGTATGGCCAATTTTGGGCTGCTTATGATGTACCCCGCCATTTATATCATTTTTCGCCACAAAGCATGCAAAAATTATTAACACAACATAATTTAAAACTCATAGCTATAAAACCCATGTGGTTTGATAGTTTTTATGTTAGTATGTTAAGTGAAAGATATAAATATGGTAAAAACAAAATTGTAAAAGGTTTTATAAACGGCTTATCATCCAATTTAAAAGCAATGAAAGATGCCGGTAAATGCAGCTCGGTGATATATGTGATAAGCAAAAATTAATTCATTCTTAATTCAAACATTTTTGGCCATCGTTTGCCGGTAATAAAAAATGTTTTTCTTGTGCTGTCATAAGCAATACCATTCAACACATCGGTTCTGCCGGGTATATTCTTATCTGCAAAATATT
The DNA here is from genome assembly GCA_035425605.1 of Ferruginibacter sp. Lineage (GTDB taxonomy): Bacteria > Bacteroidota > Bacteroidia > Chitinophagales > Chitinophagaceae > Ferruginibacter. The sequence goes on along the minus strand of DAOLYC010000095.1, from coordinate 7,050 downwards.
TTTCTTTTAAGCCCGGAAACTCCATTTTACCAACTACATGGCCGCTTGCAGGATCTATCTTGATGATGTTGTCTGTTTGATAAATATTTGCATATACAAACCCATCCACATATTCCAGTTCGTTCAAATTATCAATAGGGCCACTGTTATCACTTACATTGATGGTACTTTTTAACCTGAAATCATCCGGATTTACAAAGTATAAATTTGCGGTACCATCGCTGATAATTAAATCGGTTCCGTTATTGGTGAGTCCCCAGCCTTCGTATGGCCATTTAAAAGTTTTAATGGGCATATCTAAATTGTTAATATCATACACATACACAATATTACTTTCCCAGGTAAGCTGATATATCTTTTTATTAAAAATGGTAATGCCCTCTCCAAAAATAGAATCGGTGCCCATCATGTGTTTCTTTTCTACCTTACCGGTTAATGCATCAGTAATGCGTAATGATGATGTTTCAAAATCGCCGGTGCCTTCGTATAATTTGCCATTATGAAATTCAAGCCCTTGTGTATAAGCGCTGGTGTCATGCGGATATTCTGCAATGATAGAATAACTGATAGCTGGTACAGGAACGGGTTTTACGCTGTTATCTATAAATTCATCAGAACCATTATTATTACAAGCCGCTAAAATTGCCAACAAGGCTATAACACTGTATTTTCTCATCCTTATTTTTTGATTATGAACAAAATTAAGAAACTGTTTGGTGGCTGCAGCCCCAATGATTAAAAAGAATGCAAATATTTAGTTAAGTAATCATTTTTTAAGACCTTACATAATGTATATTTCTTGCTTTAAGATAATTAAGGATAAAATTGAAACATTTTTCATGCTTACCAACCAGTTCGGGTGGAAAAACACCTTTTTCGGTAAACATGTTTTCTATCAGCAAATTTAGTGCAGCCGTACAAGTATAACCGGTAGTGCGGCTCATTGATGATGTTTGTGTTGCCATATCGTACTCATCGTACAGGTTATAACAAATTGTTTTTTCTTTATCGCTTATCTTTATCTGCATCAATGTAAATTCCTCTTCGGTTTCTCCCAGTTTCCATTGATTAAATAAAAGTGAAGAAGTAAATTCCAGTGGAGATATTTTTTGACCTTTACAATCTATTGTTTCTGTATTTAAAAAACCGGCTTTAATTAAACCCTGCATCAAGGCTATATGCCCCGGATATCGTAAGGTTTTTTCTTTCATGTTTGCAATATGGTTCATGGTAAATAAAATGGATCGCAAACCATCTGTGTTAAAAGATTCCAATGTACCCACTTTATCAAAATCTATCAGTTCTGTATCGCTCAATGCTGGTTTTGTAACAATATTATTATTCTCTACAAAACGAGCCGGCCGTGTGTATTCTTCCAATACATCAATGGGAGAGAAGGGAGCCTTATATTCAAAAGGATAAACCCTTTTTTTAGGCAAACCTCCAACCATACATTCAAAATGGGTAATTTTCATACGTTCGTTATGATAACCCAAAATTAAATTACTCATTCCCGGCGCTACACCACAGTCAACAATTGCTGTAACATTATTTGTTTTTGCCAATTGGTTTAATTCCAATGCATTTTCAGGAAAAAATGATATGTCAACCACATTTTTTCCTGCTTTGATGATAGCTTCCAATGTTCGGTAACCCATAAAACCCGGCACAGCAGAAATTACAAAATCAAATTCTTTTAATAGCAAGTTGTAATTGCTGTAATCGTTTAAATCTGTTTTTATTGTTTTAACTGAACTGTTTTTATTAGTGAGTATTTGAAGAGAATTATCGCTCAAATCGAAGGATGTTACCTGGTATTTTGCGGCTAAATCTATTGCCATGGCCCGGCCAACCATGCCGGCTCCTAAAATTGCTATTTGCATAAAATAAAATTTTATATGCTTCTATTACAAATAAGGGCATAAGCCTTTTTGCAACCAGCATAATTATTAAATAAATAATTTTAAAACAAACCGTACAATAAATAATACGTTTCTATGCCATTTGTAGCATGTAAGTTCTTGTTCCATTCATTATAATGGAAAAATAAGCAGATCGCCTGTAGAAATGTGCGTATCTAAATTTTAGTTTCAAATATTTTATAAAAACAATCGGTATAAAATATTTTTTAACCGATTGAATGAATTTTCTATTTTTTTATTTCTTCTTTTTACTCACAAACTTCATCTCTGCAATTAAATTTTTAGCTCCGGCATATTTTTCTACTATAAACATTACATACCTGATATCAACCATTATATTTCTGCAAATGGCAGGATCGTAATTTATATCACTCATGGTTCCTTCCCAGGCTCTGTCAAAATTTAAACCAATTAAATTACCATAAGCATCTAATGCAGGACTGCCCGAATTGCCACCAGTAGTATGATTGGATGCTATAAAACAAACCGGCTGCCGGCCATTTACAGCCCACCTGCCAAAATCTTTTTTATTGTACAGGTCTATTAATTTTTGGGGTAAATCAAATTCATAATCGCCGGGTTTATATTTTTCCATAATCCCTTCCATATAAGTTTGAATATCGTATTTAACTCCATCTTTTGGATAGGCAGACTTTACCTGTCCATAAGTTACACGAAGCGTACTGTTTGCATCCGGATAAAAAGCTTTTTCTGTGAAAACATCCATCTGTGCCTGCATATATAAGCGTTGCAGTTGGTTAATCTGTGTTTGAATTTCATTTATATTACCGGCAACTTTACTTCCGTATGTTTGCTGCATATCCATTGCAATTTTATACCCAATATCATTTTTAATTGCTTCAATAACTTCTTTTGCATTTCCGGTAAACAGCGCTTGTAAATTATTTATGTTATTTATTTTTGTTGATGCATAAACAGCTTTGGAAGTTTTTGTATAATCATTATCGTATTGTTTTAATAGTTCTTTAAAGAAAGGTGAGCTATATTCATCTTTTTGCTCTTTAACATACGTTTCCATCAATACTGCAAATAGCTTTTCATCTACAACAGCGTTGTAATCTTTATATTGGTCTTGCAGGTTTTGAACAGTTTTTTCTTTTGCTTTATCATATCCAGTTTCTCCATTATTTTCAAATGCATTAACTACGGCTTTCAACTGGTTGGCAAACATCAGTAATTCTATTTTTGGAAATATTTCACTATAATAATCACGGGCATAAGCATAAGGTTCTATATCATGATAAGCTTTTTCAAGATCTTTTAACAATCCCATGTAAGCCACATTCAGTTCGGGTTTGCTCATTACTATCTTTTCAAAATTTGCTTCCAGTTGTTTACGTTTTGCAACAGCATCGCTTTTGGTAAGTCCTAAAATTTCGCCTTGCCATTTTTTCCAAGCATTTGAAATGGAAGCATATTTTTTTGCATATTGAATGCCGATATTTTCATCCTTACGCATAAATCCATCAATTACATTTAAAGCTTTGGTTCGTATAGCCACTTTTGCCGGGTCGCTTCTTTTTACTATCTGCTCAATTGCGCTGCTGTGTAAATATTCGTTAGTACGGCCAGGAAAACCAAATACCATCGTAAAATCGCCTTCTTTAATCCCATCTAAAGAAATGTTTAATGAGCGTTTTGGTTGGTAAGGAACATTATCGGGTGAATATGCAGCAGGCCTGTTATTTTTATCGGCATAAATTCTAAACATACTAAAATCGCCGGTATGCCTGGGCCATATCCAATTATCGCTGTCTTTACCAAAATTGCCTATTGAAGATGGTGGCGCACCAACCATACGTACATCATGATAAGTTTCTGTAATGAACAAGTAATATTTATTTGCTTCAAAAAAAGAACGTATCAAAACATCCTGGTAACTTTCTTTTTTTGTATTGGTTTTTAAAGCTGCAATATTCTTATCAACCAGGCTTTGCCTTTCTTTTTCCGGTAAATTATCGCTAACACCGGCCAGTACAGCTTTTGTTACATCATTAATGCGTATAATGAAAGTGGCAAACAATCCGGGATTTTGTAATTCCTGTTGTTGGTTATAAGCCCAAAAACCATCACGTATATAATTATTTTGTACCGATGAATGATTTTGTATGGCATCAAATCCGCAGTGATGGTTGGTTAATAATAAACCTTTATCCGAAATCACTTCGGCTGTACAAAAGCCGCCAAAACTTACAATGGCATCTTTTAAACTGCTGCGGTTAATATTATAAATATCAGAAGCATTTATCTTCATGCCCATTTTCTTCATATCTTTTTCATTAAGCGATTGAAGTAGCTGCGGTAGCCACATACCTTCTTCGGCAAAGCCTTTACATAAAAGAGAAAAGCTGATGATAAACAGTAGTATGATTTTTTTCATTAGTAAATTTTATAGTTATTAAGCTTCATATTATTTTTTAACGCCCAAAAATAAGTAATTAAAAACTTTTAACCTCATGGCAAAATTTTATTAATCAATCATCGTCAGTTGAATGTAATCTATACACAAAATAAATTATTCCCTATCTTTTTAACCCTTTATTAGCATACACGATGTTATTTTTGCAACACATACATTTTAAAATAATTATGAAGAGAATTTTTTCATTTCTTATCATCGCAACTATCAGTGTTTCATCTATAAATGCACAGGGTGTAAAAGGTTTATTAGACAAAGTAAATAAAGCAGTTTCTCCATCAAATGGCAGCAACCTTAGTAATGATGATATAATTAGTGGTTTAAAAGAGGCATTACGGGTTGGTACCGACAGTAGCGCTGCAAAACTTAGTAAACTAAATGGATTTTTTGGCGATGAAGCCATTAAAATTTTAATGCCCGAAGAAGCAAAAAAAGTTGAAAAAACACTAAGAGGTATTGGAATGGGAAGTTTGGTAGATAAAGCTATACTTAGTATGAACCGTGCTGCAGAAGATGCCGCCAGTGGTGTTGGTAATATATTTTGGACAGCTATAAAAGGCATGAGTATTAATGATGGATTACAAATTTTACGTGGCGGTGATTTTGCAGCAACCGATTATTTAAAATCGGTAACTACAGCCGAACTCACCGAAAAATTTAGACCGGTAATTGATGCTGCATTGGTAAAAACTGATGCCACAAAATATTGGAAAGATGTTTTTACCAATTACAACCGTTTTTCTGCAAACCAGGTAAATACCGACCTTACTGCTTATGTAACTGAAAAAGCTTTAAGCGGATTATTTTACAATATTGGCCTGGAAGAACAAAAAATTCGTAAAGACCCTGCTGCACAGGTTACAGATATATTGAAGAAAGTATTTGCAAAATAGAATCACTTTAATAGTTATAACTTTAAAGCAATAATTTTTATAAAATATTTGAGTTATTTGTAAAATTGTAGAGGAAGGAACTATCTAACTAAATACTTAATCAGGAGATGAACTTTGATCTTTTGCTTTCCAACATATCAAAACTAATTTCTTTGACAACAGAAGAAACTGATTTTTTTACTTCACTGTTAAAATCAAAATCTTTAGGTAAAGGAGAATTTCTGTTACGAGAAGGAGAAGTATGTAAATATGATTCGTTTGTAATTAAGGGCTGTTTAAAAACTTATTATCTGAACGAAAATGGATTTGAACATATAATAGATTTTTCAATTGAAGAATGGTGGGCCAATGATTTATACAGCTTGTTTACACAAACTGCATCTAAAACTAATATTAAAGCAATAGAAGACACAAAAGTTTTACAAATAAGTAAAGATGATTTAGAGCGTTTGTATCTTACCATACCAAAATTTGAACGCTTCTTCCGGATACTTTTTCAAAATGCATATATTTCACAAAGAGAACAGATCAATTCAACCTTAGCTGGTGAAGCTGAAGAAAGATACTTATCATTTTTACAAAAAAAACCTTATGCCGAAAATAGGTTTTCTCAAAAAGATATTGCTTCATACTTAGGTATTACTCCACAATTTTTCAGCGCTTTAAAGAAAAAACTCCGTCATGTTAATGTAGATTAACTTTTTAGTCATTTAAAATTATTTGTTTTGTATCATCAGTTTACAAAACTATTTGAAATGACAAAAGCAAAATTAGACAACGCAGAAAAAATTACTCTTGAATTATTTAATACCATCGAAAATGGTAATTTAATTATTGCCGGCAAATCAGAAGCCCAGCTTTCCGCAGAAGTGTGCAATATGGCATCCGAAAAATTTGGAATAGAAAATCACTGGCATAAAAAAATTGTGAGAACAGGTAAGAATACTTTATGTATTTACCCTGATAATCCTCCTGACAAAATAATACAGGAAGATGATATTGTAATTCTAGATTTTGGTCCCATTGTAGATGGATATGAAGCCGATTTAGGCAGAACATACGTACTTGGTGCTAATGCTGCAAAATTAAAAATTAAAAATGATGTTGAAAAAGCCTGGTATGAAACTCAGAACTGGTACAGTAAACAAACATTTTTAAAATCATCTGATCTGTTTCAATATGTTGTAAAAAAAGCAAATGACAATGGCTACATATTTGGAGGTCAGATTGCAGGACATATTGTAGGCAAATTCCCTCATGAACAGCCATCAGACCCCAAAAGCATGGAACTCGATATTCATCCTGACAATCATGATGACATATTCTTATTGGATGCAAACGGAAATAAAAGACACTGGATTTTAGAACTACTTTTTATTGATAAAGAAAATCAAATTGGAGGTTATTTTGAACAATTATTATAAAATAAACACAAAGATGAACTTTACAAAGACAGAAAAGCCGGCATTGTTGCTGATAGACATTCAAAAAGGATTTGATGACATTGAATATTGGGGTGGAGAAAGAAATAACCTCAATGCTGAAGAAAAAGCAAAAGAGCTTTTAACGCTTTGGAGAGAAAATGGGCTTCCTGTTTTTCATGTTCAGCATTGCTCAACAAATTTATCCTCACCGCTGCATGAAACAAATACTGGAAATGAATTTAAAGAATTAGTAAAGCCGATTGATGGTGAACTCGTAATAAAAAAAAATGTAAATAGCGCATTTATCGGCACTAACCTTAAAGAACAACTTGGCAATGCAAAAATTTCAAAGCTTGTTATTGTGGGGTTAA
>DAOLYC010000094.1:0-7667 GCA_035425605.1 Ferruginibacter sp. | reverse complement strand
GTAATATTATATGAAACAACAAATGTTATTGAGATACATACTTCAAGTTGTACAAATACTAGTTTACCCAAAGCACAAGGAATAGAAAACAGTACGGGTACAGTGGCAACTGTAGTTACCGGCAGAAATAATACAACAAACTGGACAGGCACACCTAATGCCTATCGCTTTACACCAGATAACATAACTTATACCTGGAGCCCTGCTGCCGGGTTAAATACTACAACTGGTGCAACAGTTATTGCAACACCTGCCAGTACAACTACCTATACTGTTAATGCACTTAATCCTTCAAACGGACATACCGGTAGTAAAACAGTAATGGTTACAGTAAATGCCGCATCTTTTGTTTTAGCAGGTACTGCAGGAGGGCCACAAATTTGTCAAAACATAAGTGTATCTCCATCGGGTACTTATTACCGGGATGGTAATTGTAACCTTATTGCCAGTATTACGCCTTCAGGTGGGTCGCCGGTAACAAATTCAATAAACAGTTGTGTGCAGATAGATACCGGTGCTAATAAAAAAGGTACAACAGAATTATATCTTGCCAGGAAATATGATATTGAACCATTGCTCAATCCATATCCTGCAACATCAACTGCAACTGTAACTTTATATTACTTACAAAGTGAGTTTAACAATTTTAATACAAAAGCAAGTGATAGTAACCAAAAAGCACTACCAACAGGGCCTGCAGATGCCACCGGTATTTCTAACTTGGTTTTAAGACAGTTTCATGGCACAGGTACCAACCCGTTAAACTACACCGGGCCTTCAGAAGATTTTACAACTGCAATCAATGGATTTACTGTAATATGGAATGCCACAAGAAATTGGTGGGAAGTTACAGTGCCTGTTACTGCGTTTTCAGGGTTTTATATTACCAGTAAGCCTCTTGGTACATTGGCAACCATCCTTAGTTATTTTAAAGGCACTCAAACCAACAATAAAAATATTTTAAGTTGGAAAGCCAGTTGTACTGCTGCTCAGGTTACTTTTGAAATTGAAAGAAGTTCAGATGCGGTACATTATACTGCTATTACTAGTTTACAGGCAAGCCAGGAAAGATGTAACCAACCTTTTGTTGTAACAGATGAACATCCGGCAGCTGGCGTAAATTATTACAGGCTAAAAACTATTAATGCGGATGGAAAAATATCTTACAGCAATATTGTAACATTAATTTCAATAGCTAAAGGATTTGAAATTTTGGCCATATCGCCTAACCCGGTTGCCAACGAAAATGCTATACTTAAAATAAATGCCGGCGAAAAATGCCAGGTAAATATTATAATAAGTGATTTTGCAGGAAGGGTAATACAAACTCGTACAGCGCAATTAATAACAGGTATTAACCAAATAAGCATAAATACGAAAGCATTGGCAGCAGGTATTTACCAGGTAACAGGTTATACAAATGCAGAGCGCCCTAAAACCATCAGGCTGGTTAAACAATAGAGGTTTATTAAAAATAAAAAATATTGTATTGTTATTATGATATGATTGCCTGATTATACTTTTATATAAATCTTTTTCTTGTGAAGTATCCAGGCTAAAAACCACATCATACTAATAAAACAAAGAGCATATACTAAAGATCCAATTCGGGGATCGGAAGGAAAAATAGGTTTGCATACATGTTGATAAAACCAGCTAAGCGGATTTAAATAAATTGGTTTTCCATCAGCATTCAATCCATTACCAATGCGTACTAGCCAAAGTGTTTTAGGTATAAGAGCGCTCATAGCAAAAATGAACAATGCATTTTTTCCAAACACATCAAAGAAACTGCTCCACCAGCCTTTTCTGTTTTTAAATTCTACCAGGTAAATCATTATACTTAATATCAGTAAGGCCAGCCCGGTTGTATAAATAGTATAACTGCTTGTCCATATTTTTTTATTGAGAGGGAAAACCATATCCCAACAAAAACCAGAAAACACCAATACGCATCCTGCTACAAAAAGGCCGTTTAGCATTTCAGGCGATTTTCCTTTTTGAATGATATAGTTACCAACCAGGTAGCCTAGTATTACCTGTACAATGGCTGCAAAACTGCTCATTAAACCTTCGGGATCAAATGCAACTCCTTCGCCATGATACATGTGTTTTTCGCCTAGTATAGCCTTATCTATATTAGTGCCAAACCATCCAGATAAACTGTAGGGGTCGGTGGGATTTGCAGCTACACACAAAAACCAATATGCCAGTAAAATAATCATGCCTGCCACAAAAGATCCTTTTATTTTAAAATAGTGTACAATTACCGATGCAAAAAAATAACTAACGGCAATGCGTTGTAATACACCAAATATGCGTAGTGTATTAAATGGCTTTGCAACAATGCTGCCTGCATCATTATATTTTATAAACGGAAACCAATTAAGAAAAACACCAATAAAAAAAATGAGCAGTGTACGCCTGATTATTTTTTTCCAGAAAGCAGTTTCGCCGGCAGCATCTAGCCGGGGCATTACAAAAGCCATTGCATTACCAACCGCAAATAAAAAAAACGGGAATACTAAGTCGGTAGGGGTAACGCCATGCCAGGCTGCATGTTCCAGTGGAGGAAATATATGACTCCAACTGCCAGGATTATTAACCAAAATCATCAATGCTACTGTAGCGCCTCTAAATACATCAAGAGAGTAATAACGTTGTTTCATAAAATGCAAGTGAGGAAATGATTAGGGAAGTTAAAAAATCTCAATGACTCAAAAAATTAAAATATTTTCTATCAATAGGCAGGGTATGTTATATTGGTATAGGCAAAAACAATTTTGTATATTACTGTTTATTAACGAACAACTGATATGCCGCTAGTAGCATCAAAAGAAAATAATTTGCCAAACATTTTCGATAGAATTTGCGATGCATTTATTGCATTTGATAATAATAAGCAGCTCATATATCTGAACACAAAAGCCAAAACACTGTTACAAAAAGAAGGTATGTATGCAATTGGAAAAACAATTGAAGATCTTTTTTCAAAGTTCAACTGCACTGCTTTTTTAAATGGTTGCAACCTGGCCATGCAAAGCCAACAGATGGTAGTGAAGGAAGAAATGTGTGCATTAAACAATCTTTATTTGCAATTCCGAATTTACCCCTCAGCCGATGGTATTTCTGTTTTAATACATGATATTACAAAAAGAAAAAATGCAGAAGAAGAAATAACGGAAAGCGAACTTCGTTTTCGTACACTTACTAAGAATGCACCTGTTGGCATTTTTGAAACTGATGCAAACGGGTTAACAACCTACGTTAATCAAACTTGGTTAAACTATACCGGGCTTAGTTTTGAGGAAGCGATTGGAGATGCCTGGATGTATATCATTCATCCCGAAGACAGGGCTAACCAGGTTAAAAGTTGGAAAAATAAGACCCAGAATATTGAACCATCAGAAACTGAATACCGGATAATAAATAAAAACGGCCAGGTAAGATGGGTTAACGGAAAAGCTATTCCTGTAATTAATTCTTCGGGTAAGGTTTCAGGCTATATTGGAACAATTGCAGATGTTACCGAACTTAAAATAGCGCTTGAATTATTGAACGAACGAACCAAGCAACTGGGCGAATTAAGTGCACACCTGCAAAACATTCGTGAAAATGAGCGCACTCATATAGCCAGAGAAATACACGATGAGTTGGGGCAACAATTAACTGCTTTAAAAATGGACATATCGTGGCTGAGTAAAAAAAATTGTAATGATCATGTAGATGTTAAAATGAAATTTGAAGACGCTATCATTTTAATTGATGATACCGTTAAATCTATAAGACGTATTGGTACAGAATTGAGGCCTAGTATTATTGACGACTTGGGTTTAAATGCAGCCATGGAGTGGCAGGTTGTTGAGTTCAGGCAGCGGTTGGATATAGAAATAAAGTTTGTAAATACTTTTGATGATACTAAAATTGATCCAACTATTTCAATAAGCTTATTTAGAATTTTACAAGAATCGCTAACTAACATTGCACGCCATTCAAAAGCAAATGAGGTTAATGTAGGTATGGAAAAAACTGGTAACGCTGTGCAATTGTTTATTCAGGATGATGGCGTTGGATTTAATATAACGCATAATAAAAATAGCAAAACTTTTGGCCTCATGGGAATCAAAGAAAGAGTAGCTATGCTCAATGGTCAATGTTCCATTATTTCCACTCCCGGTAAAGGAACCCATATTGCAGTACAAATACCATTACAGTAGTTCGCTAAGTTCAAGCCATCGCATTTCCTTTTCATCAAGTTCAGTTGTAATTGCACTAATACGTTGAGCAGCATCTTGCAAAACTTCATAATCAAGTTGGCCATTATTCATTTTTACTTCAAGCGCCTCCTTTTCTTTTTGCAGTATAGGAATTTCTTTCTCAAGCTGTTCAAATTCGTATTTTTCTTTAAAAGTTATTTTTCTTTTTTCGTTTGAAGTTGCAGTTTGCCTGTTACCGGGTTCTTGTTCATTGCTGGCATCTTCTTGTTGCTGGGTTTTTAATTGTTCCAATGCAAAACGAGAAACATTTAATTCATTTGCTTGTTTCCATTCTCTGTATAAAGTGTAGTTGCCCGGAAAATCTTTTACTACACCATCGCCTTCAAAAGCAAACAAATGATCTACCATACGATCCATAAAATAACGATCGTGGCTTACAATTAAAATACATCCAGGGAAATCAAGCAAAAATTCTTCCAGCGTACGTAGCGTTTGCAAGTCGAGGTCGTTGGTAGGTTCATCCAGTATTAAAAAATTGGGATTAAGAAAAAGTATGCTCAGCAAATGCAATCTTCTTTTTTCGCCACCACTTAACTTGCTTAATGGTGTATATTGCTGTTCAGCATTAAATCCAAACTTCTCCATAAACTGTGTAGCCGAAATTTTGCCGCCATCAGCCAACGGAAAAAATTCTGCAAAATCTTTTACATATTCAATAGCACGCTTGTCTTCCTTGTATTGCAAGCCTTCCTGGTTAAAATTACCAAATACAACAGTATCGCCGTGGTTTACCTTGCCACTGTCTGGCTTCTCCTGCTGCAATGCAATTTTTAAAAATGTTGATTTGCCTATACCATTCTTACCTACAATGCCAATGCGTTCGCCTCTTTTAAAAGTATAATCAAACCCTTTAAGTATTATTTTATCGCCATAACATTTGTTTATTTTTTTTAACTCCAGCACTTTGCCACCCAGCCTGGTCATTTTTACCTGCAGGCTTATATCTGTTTCTTCTTTACGCAGGCCAATCCTATCTTCAATTTGGGCAAATGCATCCTGCCTGGATTTTGATTTGGTAGTTCGTGCTTTTGGTTGCTTACGCATCCATTCCAGTTCTTTACGATAAATGTTTTTATCTTTTTGCAATTCACTTGCCTGTACTTCCTGCCGTAAACTTTTTTGTTCTAAAAAATAATCATAATCGCCTTTATACACATAAATCTTTTCATCATCCATTTCCAGTATTTCGTTACATACTGCATCTAAAAAATAACGGTCGTGTGTTACACAAAGCAAGGTTATTTTTTGTGCCGATAAATAATCTTCCAGCCATTCTATCATCTGCACATCTAAATGATTGGTGGGTTCATCTAAAATCAACAGGCATTTTCCTTCATGTAATTGGGCATCAATTAAAGCCTGTGCAAGTGCCACTCTCTTTCTTTGTCCTCCACTTAAGTTTTTTACGGGTTCATTTAAATGATGCAGGTTTAGTTTGCCCAATATCTGTTTCAATTCACTCTCAAAATTCCAGGCATTTAATTCATCCACTTTAGCCATCAGGTTGGTAAGCTTTTCAATATTTTCCGGCTCCTGCTCAAGGCACATTTCATATTCCTTCACAACTTTTACTACCTGGTTATTCATACACAAAACATTATCCCAAATACTTCTGTTTTCTTCAAAAAGCGTATCCTGCTGCAGCATAATAACTTTAATATCCTTATGCACCCATACAGTGCCACTGTCGGCAGTATCGAGGCCGGTAATAATTTTTAACAGGGTTGATTTTCCGCTGCCATTTCGGGCAACAAGGGCAATTTTATCACCTTCTTCCACATAAAAAGAAATGTTTTTAAAAAGTGTTCGAATGCCAAATGATTTAGCCAGATTTTCTATTGAAGCGTAATGCATAGAGCGCAAATGTCATAAATAAAAAACAATTAAGCCAAATATTAAATTCACTTTGTTTAATTGCTGCTATAAGTGTAATTCATGTAATTTGTGAAGTATGAATTTTTTTAGGTTGATACAGTCTGAATCGTACCGGAAAGGAACTGCACGTTCCGTATTGTTCAATATCATTTCAAAAGGAATACTTTTTTTGCTGACCATCATTATTGCCCGTTTTTTTGGTAGCAACATTAAAACTGATATTTATTTTTTTGTATTTGCCACCATGATATTGTTTTCGGGCTTTATTAACAGTATTGATATGGCTGTGCTTATTCCCGAAAGCATGCGTATTAGGGAAAAAGAAAGTAATGACAATGCTATAAGTTTCCTAAACTTCTTTTTGCTGATTTATTTTTTAATAGGTGTTGTGTTTTTAGTTTTCATGTATTTTTTTGGCCCTTTTATATTCAAGCATCTTTCAAAATTTTCATATACTGATATTGCTTTGTATCATAATTATTTTTGGGTAGGTTCTTTCTTTTTTATTTTTCATATCCTCACCAATTTTATCAACACTATTTTAACATCGTACAAATATTTTAGCTTGCCAATGCTTATTAGCAGCATAAAAAGTTGTATTGCCATTGTGTGTATCTTTCTCTTAAAATCAAACTATGATGTGCTGAGTGTGTTTTACGCAGGCATAACTGCTTATGCTTTTAACTTGCTGGTATTACTTGTGATAATGAAAAAGATGCTTGGCTGGAATTTTAAAATAAAAATACCAAACATAAAAAAAATAACCTGGAGCAATATTTTTTATGCCGAATTGGGACAAATTGCAACAGTGGCAAGCAGCATGTTTCCGCTTTATTTATTAAGCGGTTTTGGCAGCGGTATCTTAAGTTTTATGAACTACGGAAAAAATATTGCAGATATACCCAACACACTTGTAACAACACAGTTTAGCAATGTAAGTGGTATTAAACTAAATGAAGAAGCGGCCGCCGCAGATCATACTGCCATGAACTATACTTTTATTGAAACAACAAAGTTGCTTGTATTTATATTAATACCGCTGGGTTTCTTTCTATATGTTTTTGCAACCCCGCTGGTTCAAATATTTTATGCAGGAAAATATTTTAATACATTGTCAGTTGACCAATCTGCCATGTTCTTAAAACTACTGGCCGTTAGTGTATTTTGTATTGGTGTAAATACTATGGTTACAAGAGTGTTTATTGCATTACAAGCAATTAGGCAGGCATTTTTTTACCAGGTGGTTTTAAATATAATTTTAATGGCCACCATTTGGGTTTGCACCATACAATACGGCGCTTATGGTTATCCCATCGGCGTTATCATTGTAAATGTCATTAATTTTTTTGGCATGTACATCGTAATTAAAAAAATTGCTCCATTCATTAATTTTATTGATATAATAAAATATACGATTACCATTGTTTTAATAAATGCTATAATTGCTTATGGATTATTTTGGGCATCAGCAAAAGCAAACCTTTCAGCATTCGCAACAATTATTTTAGGGTTTTT
>DAOLYC010000093.1:0-7683 GCA_035425605.1 Ferruginibacter sp. | reverse complement strand
CATCGGCAAATACAACCCGTACACCTGCAAAATATGCGCTGGGTAATTTTGTTAAAAGGAACATCCGGAACTTGAGCGGATGTTTTATAATTTGTAGAAATTGTCTGGAGCTACTCATCAAAATAAATTAAATTTCTGTTTGGTGGTTAAGGGGTTTATAATTTTTACAAAGATTAAAAAAATCTAAAACAACCAATCAGAAATTGGGATAATCAATCGCCGTACATTTTTGGATTCAATGCATTGGGGCTCCACATTTCTAGAAAAGCCTGCACCTTACTATGGTTATAACTTTTCTTACCGTCTTCAAGGTATTCACTGTTTTGTGTATGAATACGTTCGCCTTCTTCATTTAAAATAATAAATACAGGAAACCCAAAACGTTGGGGGTAACCATATTTTTCAAATAATTTTTTGTTTTCATTTTCTTTACTCCAGTTTAAATGATACCATACAAAACCGGCATTTATAACCGAATCAATTTTTGGATCGGCTTTACAAAACCTGGCAAACTCAATACACCAGCTACACCAGTTACCTCCGCCCTGCAACAACACATATTTATGCTCGGCTTTTGCTTTTTTTATTGCTGCTGCAATATCTTTTTCGGCATTTGCATTTGGGTTGTATAATTTGTTTCCCTCTGTTTGTGCCATACAAACAAAACCAAGCAAACAAAATGTTATAACAAATATTTTTTTCACTTTATATACTTTACTTGTTTACTTCTACCACACAAAGTACTGCATTCTGCTGCGGATTATTGGCTTTAAAGTTTATTGTGCCTCCTGTACCTGCTGAAAAACTTACACCTGCAACAGCATTTTGTTTTAAAGCATCGGCAACTTTTGCCTCATAATTTGCTCCGCTGCTTTTTGTAATGGCATTGTTTATTGCATACCAATCGAGCGCCTGCTTGGTAACAACAATTGCAAATACATCTTTTTTGCCAATGTTATCGGGTACCAGGCTTTTGCCTCGTGGAAATAAACGATAACCTGTTATACCGCAATATGGAGAGAAAGAAGTTTTAGTAGCATCGTCTTTATTGGGATAAGGGAACAAGGTATAGCTTGTTCCATCGGTTTCCTGTCCAAATATATAAGTGTAACATTCGGTTGAATTTTTTATTTCCATTTTAAATTTTGTACCCGGAGCAACAGTACTAACGGTTTCAAAAATATTACCCGATTTAACTTTTAAAGGGATGTATTGTTTGTTGTCATTTTTTACTAAGCCAATGGCGGCTTCAAAACTAACATTTACGGCAGCGCCACGTTTAGGCATGGGATCAATACCATAGGCTTCTCGTACAAACTCCTTAAAATCTGCATATCGCACCCAGGCCACACCGTTATTACCCCATTCGGGGCCCCAACTATTCATAATTTGAAATGCCTGTTTGCGATCGTCGTAACCTATTACACACATGGCATGGCCACCAAAACCCATCTGGCTACGGTCTTCATCGGTAGGGGTCCATAAATCTTTCCCCATCATGGCTTGCATAAAAGAACCTCCAACCATCATTCCTATTACTACCGGAGCATCTTTTGCAAGATGTTCTTTTATAGCTCTAACATTTATACCCTGTACACTTTCGCCATCGGTTAACCTGGTAAAGCCATGCATAAGATTTTGTGTTGCTTTATTTTCGAGAACCGAGTTTGGTTGCCTGCTACAATCCTGGTCGGTGTAGGGGAAATCGGCATAAGTAACCACGCCCTTTTTTTGCATAAACTCCATGGCGTTTTGGATATAGGCGCCCTGGCATCCATCTAAACCAATTTGGTTATAAACAAATGCAGGACTATAAGCAGTACTATTTCCGCTTTGCCCGGTTGATGCTGCTTCTACAATTGTTCTGGCAGCATATACACTGCTCCAGGCAACACAAGATCCCTGCTGCCCCTGGTTTCTGCGGTCGGGTGCAAACTTTAATAAGGAAACCGCTTCGGGTAAAGGGTTTTTTGTATTATCATCGGCAAGACCTTCATAAACACTTGCTTTTTTAAACTGTTCGGGGCTAAAACTATAGCCGCTTGCCGAAAAAAGATTTTGTATGATGTTAGAACCTCCGCCAGAACTGTTTCTGAAAAAGAAAAAATAGGCTGCTGCACCGGCAACAATTAGCAATAATATTTTTTTTCCTCCTCCACCACCTCTGAACAAACCAAGAAGTAACGGTAAAAAATTTAAAAGGCTTCCACCTCCACCACCGCCACGGCCACCACCGCCGGAGGTATTACTATCATCAAAGTCTTGCTGATCCTGCGGATCATCTTCCATACGTATAGGCATAATAAAACTTTTACTTTAAAAGTAAGAAGTTTTTTGGTAATAGCTTCTTAGTTTTATTCACCTAACACTATCAATTATTTATTCTAATACTATATTGTTGTTTTTGGGGTATTTGACTGTGTATTTAAAACTTACCTTTTTTTCCTTTCCTGCATCTAACTGAATAATCCATTTTAGATTACCAGTTTCATTGTTCAGTTCGGCTTCTTTATACTCAATTTTTTCAACTTCAACTTCTTTCATAGTACTTACTGGAAACTGATCTTCAACTACTAAATTGATAGATTGTTTTTTGTTATTTCGTATACTAATCTCAAAAGTGCGGTAATCGATTTTGTTGTTGCCTAAAAATTGTTTTTTGCTATACTCTTTAATTCGATTTCTTTTTACAGAAATATTTTTATCTCTTCCTAAAGAAATATTTAAAGTATCGCCTGAAGTTTTAGGGTCTATCATTGCTTTACCCAGGTAAGTGCCTTCAAAAAATAAATTGCTTTCTCCTTGCAATAGATTTAAATCATTCCAGTCGGTAATTTTTGCTGTAAGAAAAGCATCTTGATCTAATTTTGGAACACAAAAATATTCATATAGAGCTTGTATTTCCATTGTCTTTATTTCTACAATGCCCGTTTTCCCATCATTAAGTATTGTATATGGTGTTTCTATATCAAAAGAAAAACTGGTGCTATTTTCGTTTTCAGAAATGGCAAGCGGAACAGTTTGTTGAGAGTATGATTGTGCATTTTTTCTTACACTTTTTTTAGTTTGATAAGCACTCGTTACAACAACTTCCTGCAAATCAGCATTATTTTTTTCTAAAACGATATCCATAAAATTTGAAGAAACAAAAACCTCCCTGTTTTCATAACCTACTGCAGAAATGGAAATTGTGTTTGTATTTATTGGCACTGTAATTCTAAAATATCCATTAATATCGGCTGATACACCGGTTGGTAACCCTTTTAATTTAACTGTGGCAAAAGAAACGGGGTGCCCAGTTTCATCATATATTCTGCCATTTATTATTCCTGAATTTGTAATTACTCCTGAAATTTTTCCAGCAAGGCTCAAATTTTGTGCTGTGAAATAACGAAGATGCCATATAAACAATTCAGGTTTGTCTCCATTTTGTTGTGGGTTAGCCGTTGACAAAGTAAGTTTTACATTATTCCAGTCTTCGCCTGATGATTGATATACATTTGCTTTATATGCCATTGTTATAGGATGCATTACATCTTTAACCCTGATATCATAAGTAGGATACCAGCCAGCTTTGTCAACAAAATAAGTTAAGTTAAGATTTGCATTTACTATTTCTTTGCTTTGTACAGTTACAAATACTTCGCTGGTTGCTGTAGTTGCCTGTTTATAAAGCTCATCATGTTGCTTATTCAACTTAACCATTTCAGCATTTAATTTTTTAAGTGTTTTATTTACTTCAGTTTCTTTTTGTTTAAGATCCATTAAACGTGATCGATGAAAATCTGCAGCTGCTTTTAAATCCGACATTTTGAGCCCCGTATTTTGTGCTACTATTCCTTGATTTTTTGATAACAAAGTTTCTTCATTTTGATAAATACTCATCATATTCTGTTCCATATTTATCTTGTCTTGTATCAATTCTTTTTGATCATCAATTGTTTTAATGTCGGCCTGTCTGGCCTGTTCCTGCAAGTAATTTAATTTATGTACAACTGATAGAATTGTAAAATTTCCTTCAGCATTTACTTGTATGCTTTGACTGTTTATATATGGAGAAATACCACTGAAAATAATTATGCTGTTGCCTGGATTGATGATGGTTTTTCCTGTACGATTTATTTGAGCACCATTTAGGAATACTGTAACTTTTTCAATTTTTGTGTCAATCTTTTTTTGAATGGATTGTGAAATTGAAATTTTAGAA
Organism: Ferruginibacter sp.; assembly: GCA_035425605.1. Taxonomy (GTDB): domain Bacteria; phylum Bacteroidota; class Bacteroidia; order Chitinophagales; family Chitinophagaceae; genus Ferruginibacter. The sequence continues at coordinate 3,476 of DAOLYC010000093.1, read as the reverse complement.
ACGGAAATACTTAAACTCAGCAATAGCAATTTTGGTAGAAATGTTCTCATAATAATTTTATATCATGATGCAACATTGAAAAAATTTACATAATTCTTTTTTTAACTGGTTTTTTATTTTTCCTTTTCCAAAATTTCAAATTGTCTCGATACGCTTACTCCATTTTCATCTACCAAAGTAATAATATGTTTTCCAGGTGATGGATTTAAACCTATTTGATGAAAATTTTGTGTTGTGCCAATGAATGCATCATCAAGGCTCCAAAATATTTTTGCACCTGCTCTTCTATGCGTTGCTGTAAATATTGTTTTACCCCGTTCTCCATTTATTTCCAGTGGTACATAAATTTTTGCATCGGGCTGCGGGTAAATAATCTCAATAAGTTTTCCTGTTTCTGCAAATTGGCAACCGGGTTTAAAAGGAGGTAACGGAGCATAATCAATATTTCGTTGTTTATAATAGTATTCCATAGCTGGGGTTAAAATAAACCAACTTTTATGTTGCATATTGGATGGAGATTCACAGGCATCTGTTACACGAAATTTTCCTGTAGCATCCAGGTGAATCATTTTATGATATGGGCATAGTTGAACTTTTAATCCATTGGGTGGAGAAAATAATGTATCCACATCTTTGCAATCTATATTTGCACGGTAGCCACTTTGCCTGCAAACAGGTACAAAAGAAAAATTGTATTTTGGTTTTTCAAACCATTTTGTATTTGGTAATAATCTAAATATATCAAACATTACTGGCGCAGCAGTTTGAACGCCAACCAAACCTGGTCTTCCTTCTCCATCAGTATTACCAACCCATACCGCCACAACATTTTTAGGTGTTACACCTACAGCCCATCCGTCTCTAAAACCAAAACTGGTGCCGGTTTTCCAGGCAATTTTTTGTGAAGATGAAAATTGCTGCCAAAGCCCTTCTTCACCCGGACGCATTACATCCTGCATGGCCTGGAAGGAAAAATAAATACTTGTAGCATCAAGCGGAATGTTTTTCGTTGTTTGTTGTTTGTTGTTGGGTTTGCTGTTACCCAATACATAATTTGGCGGATGAAAATCATGTGCATTAATTACACCATGATTTTTTGTTTGATGGTTTAATGTACGTGCCATAGATGCATAAACGCCTGCAAGATCCCAAGGCGTTACTTCGCAGCCACCAAGAATTAAACTGAGGCCATAAAAATCTGCATTGTTTTTTAATGTAGTTATACCGCATTGTTGCAGGGTTTCGTAAAAACGTTGATACTTATATTGCTGCAGCATTTTTACAGCCGGTACATTTAAGCTTCTTGAAAGTGCCAGGTGTGCCGGTACGGCACCATCATAGCTAAGATCAAAATTTTTAGGCGCATAACTTCCAATTTGAGTTGGTATATCAGGAATGATTGAATTGGGTAATATCAACCCATCGCTTAGCAAAGCTGCATATAAAATAGGTTTTAATGCACTGCCGGGGCTACGGGGCGACGCTATCACATCCACATCTGCTTCCATTTCTTTATTATGTGCATCTTTTATGTTTCCAACATAAGCAAGTGTGTTTCCCGATTCCACATCTAATACTAATGCACAAACATTGTTGATACCATTGCCTTTTAAAACCGATTGATGTTCCTGTACAATTGCTGAAACATTTTTCTGCAGGTTTCCATCTATAGTTGTCCTGATTTTTGTTTCCTGTTTCCAAACTTTATTATCTTTTATAAAACGCTGTAACAAATGTGATGCATTTTGAGGAAGCCGTATTGGTGCATCAGGTAAAGGTTCCAATTTGGCAAGTTGTGCGTTGGCGTTATCAATTTTTCCATTGGTTACCAAATTATCCAATAGCTTATTTCTTTTTTGCAACAAAATATCTCTGTTTTTTCCGGGGTGTACCAAAGCAGGCGCATTTGGTAATACAGCTAATGTTGCCATTTCGCCCCAACTGAGTTTATCGGCACTGCGGCCAAAGTAGCGCCAGGCTGCTGCATCCAACCCTATTATATTGCTGCCAAATGGAGCATTGCTTGCATAGAGCGATAAAATATTTTTTTTTGAATAGGCTAATTCTAGCCTGATTGCCTGAATACTTTCAGATAATTTATTCCAGATATTTCTTTTATTTTCTTTTTTTGAAAGTCTGATAACCTGCATGCTGATGGTACTGCCACCCTGTACCACAGCTTTATGTTTTATGTTTTTAAAAAGTGCCCTAACAATAGCAATTGGATCTATGCCAGGATGTTTAAAAAAACGTTTGTCTTCGAATGTGGTGATGCAGTCTATAAATTTTTGCGGTACATTTTTATTGTAAGGAAATCGCCATTGCCCGTCTGATGCAATAGTGGCGTTTAGCAGGTTGCCGTCCTTATCTTCAATTACATAACAGGTTGGCACCTGAAATAATTTTGAAGGGAGTGAAAAATAAAACCATGTGAGCACTCCCAATAATATCAACAACTTTATTTTTGTTGATAGGTGCAGAGATTTTATTTTTCCAAACATTTTAATTTTTTCCTGGCATCTTTATAATTGTAAATTGTTTTTAGCAACACTAACGTAGCATTACATTATCGGTTTGTATCAATTATTTATTCACTTCACTACTTCAATCCATTTTCCATTTATTGCAGCACTTATTTTGTTATCATACATTGCCTCACAAAAAATGCCTGGCATATAAAAACGTCCAAGGTATGCAGCGTTTAACTGAAAATAATAAGTATTTGTTTGATTGTTGCCTAAATTGAAATAAGTGTACACCCTGTCGTCACGAATATCCTGGTAGGTTGATGGTGATGATTTAAAAGCTCCTTCGCCATCAAACATTCTTGCATTTAATATTTCCCATCCACTGGGGAATACCTGGTTTAAAGCCATATCGGTATAATTACCAAGTTTACCCGGATTGGTGATGGTTATTTTTGCAATAAAATCTGTGCCTTGTGTAATTTTGTTAACATCAATGGTCGTGCCATTTTGATTAATATAGCTTACATGCATATTCAATACTGCAGGGTTGTTGTTTATTTTAACACTGTCTCCGGTAAGTGGTTGTCCCTGCGTTACCAAGCGTACATACAAGTTGTTATTGCCTTTATTAGTTATGCTAATATTGCTGCTGCCGGTTTTAAATAAGATAGGTATTTGCCTGATATACGATGCGGAGTTGATATCAACATTTTTTCCATCAACATTTCCGGTGGCTAAAATTTTTGCTCCCGATGGATTTTTGCCGCAATATTTTGCAATGGCTATTAACGCATACGCAGTTGTTTGTGTACTGTACCAATTATCCTGCGATAATTTAGCAGCAATTGTTGGTAACAGTTCGGCAGCTTTTGCGGCTTTAGTTTTTCCCATCAGGGTTAAAGTTTCAAAAACCATTGCCTGGTCTCTTAATGAAGATCCATACGTAACACCGGGTGCCTGTCTTTCATCGAAACTTATTGGCAAACCACTAATGAGGTCTAAAGCTGT
>DAOLYC010000092.1:0-7710 GCA_035425605.1 Ferruginibacter sp. | reverse complement strand
CAATTACGATAGTGCCTGCATTGCCAAAAATTGCATGTGATGCAGTTACGGCCACCCGATCATTTTCTGCAAAAGCAATATCATGCATGGGTAAAACTGATACATACATTAAATTGGTAGCAATATAAATGACGGTAACGATAAGTGTACCTAAAAACAAAGCCAGTCCTATATTTCTTTTTGGGTTTTTTACTTCTCCTGCAATAAAAGTTATATTATTCCATGCATCGCTGCTAAAAATTGAACCAACCATTGATGCGGCAATTGCTCCAACTAAAGCAGCACCTCCAATGGGTAACCAGGAGTTGCCGGCATCGCTTTTATTCAGTTGCATGGCATTCATTCCTGTTTGCCAGTTCTCGTCCCAATAACTATGTTTAACTAAAAGAAAACCAAAAATTGTTAGGCCAAGCAAGGCCAGTAATTTAGTGGAAGTAAAAACAGTTTGAATGATGGTGCCGCTTTTAATTCCTTTTGAATTTATAAAAGTTAGCAAACCTATTAATGCAATGGCAACTATTTGTGCAGCGGATATTTGAATAAAACCCAGGTTAAGTAAAATGTTTTTTTCGCTAACGGCTGGAATAATATATGCCGCAAACTTACTGAAAGCCACGCCAACAGCAGCAATAGTAGCAGTTTGAATAACAGTAAAAAAACTCCAGCCATATAAAAAACCTGCAAGCGGATTAAAAGCTTCTTTCAGGTAAATATACTGGCCACCTGCTTTTGGAAACATGGAGCTTAGCTCGGCATAACTTAAGGCAGCGGTTAAAGTCATAAAACCGGTTATTGCCCAAACGGCAATCAACCAGCCGGCGCTGCCAACATTACGGGTAATATCGGCGCTTACAATAAAAATACCGGAACCAATCATGGATCCGGCAACAATCATAGTAGAATCCAACAAACCAAGTGTTGGTTTAAAAGAAGCAGTTTGTTCAGCCATTGTTTATCCTGTTTATCGAAACAAGATATATAAATTGTATGAATTTTTTAATGAAGTACTGGAAATAACTTTTACCGGTTTCCCTATTTCTTTCCTTCGGCTTTCATTTTTGCGTTCATTCCTTTTATTACATCATTGGTGATGTTTAATGCCGAATCTTTATAAACCATATAATCAAGGCCATTACCAGTAGTAAAAATGTACATGTATTTTTTGTCTTTATTATAATCAGATAAAAATTCTTTCAGCTTTTTTTGAATGCCTTCCATGATGTTAAAACTTTTTTCATTCAGTTTCTGACTTTGACTTTGCTTTTTCTGATCAATGGCCTGTTGTTGGTCAATAAGTTTTCCCTGAAATACCTGGGCTTCTTCTTCTGTAATGGCTGCGCCACGCTTTAAAAAATTATCTTTTTGTGCTTGTAGGCCACGGTAAGCACTTTCCTGCTCTGCTTCAATAGCTTTCATTTCGGTTTCAAGTTCTTTACGCCTGTCTTTAATATAAGTGATATTTTCATTTAACGAATCAAGGTCAACATAAGCCAATGGCGGCTGGTACCCGTTGTTAAGTAAAGTAGAAGAATCGCTGTTGAGCTTAGTAGTAGCATCTGTAATTTTTTTACCCGAAAAATTATAATAATACAAATAGCCAACAGCCAATACCAAAATAATATTCAATGCCAGGGATAAATTTTTCATCATGCGTAAACAAATTTGGCGGCAATATACTCACAAACCAACACCGGGCAAAAGGATTATCTTTTTTTTAGGAAAGGGTTAACGGTAGTTGACAATGCAAAAGGAAATTTAAAGTTTAATACTATAGTAATTTTAAACCATAGCAATCCTTAATGTTTTCGCCAGGCTTTTTTTATTTGTACATTTGCAATAAAAAATTACATGGCTAAAATACCTATCAATATAGCCACCGGCAGTTTACAAAAAGATGATATTATAGTAGGAATTGACTTAGGTACCACAAACAGCCTGGTTGCTGTTATACATCCCGAAAGTAAGAAACCAGTAGTATTAAAAGAATACAATGGTATGTCATTGGTGCCATCTGTTATACATTTTGATGATACTGGAAATGTAATGGTGGGAGAGGATGCAAAACAATATCTTTTATCCGATGCAGCTAATACAATTTTTTCAGCAAAGCGCCTTATGGGAAAAACATATCATGATGTAAAAGATGCCGGTAAATTGGCATATAAGATCATTGATGATGCTGCTGATAAACTAATAAAAGTACAGGTTGGAAATAAATTTTATTCACCGGTTGATCTGTCATCATTAATTTTAAAAGAACTTAAAAAACAGGCTGAGCATATTTTAAAAACAACTGTAAATAAAGCTGTAATTACAGTGCCTGCTTATTTTAACGATGCACAAAGGCAGGCTACCAGAGATGCCGGTAAGCTTGCCGGGCTTGATGTGCTACGTATTATTAACGAACCTACTGCTGCCAGCCTTGCCTATGGCTTTGGTATTGCAAACAATAACATACAAGAAACTGGAAAGGGTAAAACAATTGCTGTGTACGATCTTGGAGGTGGCACTTTTGATATATCAATTTTAAATATTGCCAATGGTATTTTTGAAGTACTTTCAACACATGGGGATACATTGCTTGGAGGCGATGATTTTGACACAGCTATTGTAAATTACTGGATTGCCGAAAATGATTTTGTAGGTGATGAAACAAAGCACAGGCAAGCGCTTCGGTTAATAGCCGAAGAAGCCAAAAAGCATTTATCGGCCAATGATTTTTTTGAAAAAAAATATCAGGATATTACAATACGTTTAACCCTTTCTGCTTTAAATAAGCTTATAGAACCTATAGTTCAAAAAACCATTACGGCTTGTAAAAATGCACTTAAAGATGCAGGGCTAAAAAAACAAGATATGGATGAAGTAGTTATGGTAGGTGGCAGTACAAGGGTGCCATTGGTAAAACAAATGGTTAGAGATTTTTTTGGTAAACAATTAAATGACAGTGTACATCCCGATGAAGTGGTTGCCCTGGGTGCGGCCATTCAGGCAGATATACTGGCAGGCAACACTACTGGCTTATTACTGCTTGATATTACTCCGCTTTCGCTTGGGTTAGAAACGATGGGTGGATTAATGGACGTACTACTTCCACGTAATTCAAAAATACCTACAAAAGCAAGCAGGCAATATACAACCTATAAAGATGCACAAAGCGGAATAAAAATTGCTGTTTACCAGGGTGAAAGAGATATGGTAAAAGATAACCGGCGCCTTGCTGAGTTTAATTTAACAGGTATACCGGGTATGCCGGCAGGATTGCCCAAAGTTGAAATAAGTTTTCTGATAAACGCAGATGGAATATTGGTTGTAAATGCAAAAGAATTGCGTAGCGGTATTGAGCAATCTGTAGAAGTAAAACCACAATATGGATTAACAGATGAAGAAGTAGAAAAAATGCTGCTCGATTCGATGCAACATGCAAAAGAAGATATGGATATACGTGCATTAACCGAAGCAAAAACCGAAGCAGAACAACTATTAGCAACTACCGAAAAATTTATTCAAAAAAATTTTTCTTCAATAAGTAAGGAAGAGCTTAATGCTACATCGCTGGCTATGCAGGCATTGCAATTAGCTTTGGATATGAATGATAAAAACCTGGTGCAGGCCAAAACCGAAGCATTGAATGAAATATCAAAACCTTTTGCAGAAAGAATAATGGACGAAGCTATACAAAAAACAATGCAGGGCAGTAAAATAGGCCCGGCGTAATGAGCAGGAGGCATAAATATTATTTTCCACAACTGGATTCTATTAGAGGCCTGTCTTTTTTAGCAGTATATTGTTTTCATGCTTTTCATCCGCAATTTAATAATGGCTTTTGGGGCAGTATGCTCAATTTTTTTTATCAAAACCTAGTTTTATCTATTGATGTATTTTTTATTCTTTCAGCATTTTTACTTACCTGGCTGGGCATAAATGAATATAAGGCAAAAGGAAATTTTTCATTTATCAATTATTTTATAAGGCGTACTCTACGAATATGGCCTTTATATTTTTTGTTGATGTTGTTTGCATTTGTACTTGTACCTTTTGCATCGGAATATTTTCATGTACCCGTTACATTACCACCAGCCTATTACTATTTATTCTTTATATCAAACTTTTACTTAGAAGGCCATGTGTTTTTTTTAAGATTTTTATGGACACTATCGGTTGAAGAACAGTTTTATTTACTTTGGGGTATTTGTTTGTTACTGTTTCAAAAAAAATTAGCGACTTGTGTAATTGTGCTATCAACAATTAGCATTGGTTACACGGTTTATGCTATCATTAATAATATTAATCACGATTTTAATACCCTTACTTATCTTTTTGATTTTGCTGTGGGTATTTGGGCAGCCAAATTGATGCACTCCAATAACAGGATTACAACATTTTTTAAAAATATTAGCAAAAAAAACAACCTGGTATTTTATTTATTATTGCCCCTAATTTTTATTCTTAATTTCTGTATTTTTTATTTTGCCCCTAAAACTTTTGCCCCCTGGCTCGATCTTTTGAGTCGCTACATTTTTATAATTTTTACAGGATTGCTTATTATTGAACAGATGGTAAATGAAAAAAGTTTACTTAATTTAAAAACTCAAAGATTTTTGATTTACACAGGTAAAATATCTTATGGTTTATATTGTTTTCATGGCATCGTACTCACTTTTGGAATAATTATTTTACAAAAACTAGATATAAGCGTACCCATTTTTTTAAGAGGAATTCTTTTCCTGGTTATTAATTATATAGTTGCAGCTATGAGCTATCAGTTTATAGAAAAACCATTTTTAAAATTAAAGAATAAGGTTCGCAGGGTATAACTTATTTAAGCGATTCTATTCTGTTTACATATTTACCTATAACATCAAATTCCAGGTTCACACAATTGCCTATTAAAATACTGTTCATACTAGTATGTTCAAAAGTGTATGGAATTATGGCAACAGTAAAACTATTTTTATCTATATTAAAAAGAGTTAGGCTAATGCCATTAACTGTTATAGAGCCTTTTTCAATGATAAAGCTGGCAAATTCAACCGGAAATTGAAAACTAAACTGCCAACTTCCTTTTTTTTCTTCAATTTTAATACATTCTCCCGTACAGTCAACATGTCCTTGAACAATATGTCCATCAAGCCTGCCATCAAGCCGCATACAACGCTCTAGATTTATTATTGAACCTGCTGTCCAGTTGCTAAGATTTGTTTTTAGTAAGGTTTCTTCAATGGCGGTAACCCTGTGCATACCATCTTTTATTTCATCCACTGTTAAGCAAACCCCATTGTGGCTAAGGCTTTGGTCCACTTTTAGTTCAGAAGATAATGGAGAAGACACCCAAAATATTTTATTGTTGCCATCAGTTAAAACTTCAGATAGGGTACCAGTATTTTCAATTATACCTGTAAACATTATTCAAATTTCGGGAATTGTTGCAAAGAATTTCGTTATTTAATAATTTCGGTTATCTTTGCGCCCTTAATTCACCTAAAGGAGGTATATAATTTATGTTAATAATTGATTCAAAAGACTGCGAAAACATTGATAAAGCGCTCAAAAAGTATAAAAAGAAATTTGAGAAAAGTAAGGTATTATTGCAATTAAGAGCCAGGCAAACATTTACTAAACCTTCAATCCGCCGCAGGCAAGAAGTACTTAAAGCTATTTACAAAGAGCAGGTTTCTACTGGTAAATTCGATTAAGATATTTAAATCAGCTATATATTAAACTGATATCCGGTTATCATAACTTTGGATATCAGTTTTTTTATGCAGCATAATTACCATCAATCGCTATTGCCTTTTATCAATTACCTTAAATTTCAAAAAAGGTATTCTCAACATACAATTATATCTTACCAAACTGATCTCAACTCTTTTTTCGGCTATTTACAAGAACAATATGGACAGGTTGAGCTTACAGGCATAAAAACAGTTTTCATACGTTCGTGGTTGGCAGCATTAAAGCAACAAGGGCTGGAAGCAAAAAGCATTAACCGTAAAATTTCATCCTTAAAATCTTTTTTTAAATACCAGTTACGGCAACAAGTTATTGTTGTAAGTCCTATGGCAGCTATCATATCATTAAAAATAAACAAACGCCTACCTCAGTTTATAAACGATAAAGATATGACTGTGCTTTTAAAGCATGTAGAATTTCCCGATAGTTGGGATGGGAAAACGGAAAGGTTGATTATTGAGTTATTATATAATACCGGGATAAGGCAAGCTGAGCTTATAGGATTAAAGGAAACAAATATTGCACATGAAAAATGCACTATTAAGGTTTTAGGAAAGGGAAACAAAGAAAGAATCATACCGGTTAGTAATCAACTCTTGAATTCAATACAGGAGTATCTTTTGGCTAAAAAAAATAATTTTAATGTTGATACCGACCATTTATTGGTTATGAAAACAGGTAAAAAATTATACCCTAAATATGTTTATAATGCTGTAAACAAGTATTTAAACATTATAACAACTATTGATAAGAAAAGTCCTCATGTACTTCGCCATACATTTGCCACTCATTTAATGGAAGGCGGAGCCGATTTAAATGCAGTGAAGGAATTATTGGGCCATAGCAGCCTGGCAGCCACTCAAATATATACCCACAATACCATTGAAAAGCTTAAAGATATACACAAAAAAGCCCATCCAAAAGCATGAAATAAGTTTTAATAGAGGCTAAATAATAATAAGCAATCCTAAGCGTTAAAACTTTACAAAAACATGATTGATTTTTTTTGAGAAATAATTATATATTATTAACTTCATTTCAAATTAATATCAACATTATAACAGCCCCAAGAGTTGCCTATGAATTTGTTTTTACCTTATTAATTCATCTTATTTTTTCACAGATTAAACCAGACGTTATGAACGTAAACATTCAGACAGTGCACTTTGATGCAGACACAAAATTGGTTTCGTATATCGAAAAAAAAGTTTCTAAACTTAACCAGTATCATGATAACCTTATCAAGATTGATGTGTATTTGAAGCTAGATAATATTGTGCATAAGATAAAAGACAAGGTAGCAGAGATTAAAGTTCTGATTCCACGCTATGAATTTTTTGTAAAACAATCTTCTAAATCCTTTGAAGAAAGCTTCGACCTGGCGCTTGATTCGCTCATCAATCAAATTAAAAGGAAGAAACAAAAACAGGCAGCATAAAATAAACTTCATTTTAAATACTTTATTCCCTGGTTTATGAACCGGGGATTTTTTTTATACGATTATTCACATTTTAAAAAAGGACGTTAAAAAAAAACATTTCAAAGTTTTGCTATTAACCATTTTCACTTACCTTTGCCTTCCCAAAAAATAAGGGTGTTTTTGTATTGCCAATATTTTTTGAAGATAAGTTCTTAAAAATATGCCGAAATAGCTCAGTTGGTAGAGCAACTGATTTGTAATCAGTAGGTCGCTGGTTCGACTCCAGTTTTCGGCTCAGCTAGGTTTTGGGCAGATGGCCGAGCGGTTAAAGGCGACAGACTGTAAATCTGTTCACGTAAGTGTACGTAGGTTCGAACCCTACTCTGCCCACAGAAAAAATTAGCTAATTAGCCAATGTGCTAATCTGCTGATTGAAGTTCTTTTAAATTTGAAATGAATAATTAGCACATTATCGAATTAGCTAATCAGCACATTTTATTAAAAGCGGAAGTAGCTCATTTGGTAGAGCGGTAGCCTTCCAAGCTTCAGGTGGCCGG
>DAOLYC010000091.1:0-7737 GCA_035425605.1 Ferruginibacter sp. | reverse complement strand
ATGAAACAATAGAAATTTGCCTGGATAGTGATGCTATTTTGTTTGGCGCCATTGGCCATCCAAAATACGACAACAACCCCGATGCAAAAATAAGACCCGAACAAGGTTTACTAAAGCTTCGCAAAACATTACAACTATATGCCAATATCCGCCCCATCAATACCTATCCTTCTCTTCATCATTTATCGCCGTTAAAGATCAGGAATATTGAAGGCGTTGATTTCATAATTTTTCGTGAATTAACCGGTGGTATCTATTTCGGTAAAAAAGAATTAAATGCAGAAGGTACACAGGCCTCTGATGATTGTGTGTATAACCGTGAAGAAATTGAACGGGTGGCACATCTTGCTTTTCATTTTGCCCAAAAAGAAAACAGGAGAAAAAAAGTAACGCTGGTAGATAAAGCAAATGTGCTGGAAACCTCAAGGTTATGGAGAAAGGTTGTACAGGAGATTGCAACACAATACCCCGATGTTGCAGTTGAATATATGTTTGTGGATAATGCAGCGATGCAGATTATTTTAAATCCGAAACAGTTTGACATTGTACTCACTGAAAATATGTTTGGCGACATCATCAGCGATGAAGCCAGTGTTATCAGCGGTTCGCTGGGCCTGCTTCCTTCTGCTTCAATTGGAACGGGTGGATTGGCTTTGTTTGAGCCGATACATGGCTCCTATCCGCAGGCGGCCGGAAAAGATATTGCCAACCCAATTGGCTCCATACTTTCTGCTGCCATGATGCTGGAATACCTGGGAATGAAAGAAGAAGCAGATGTAGTAAGAAAAGCGGTTGAATGGACATTAACTAATGGCTTTGTTACAAAAGACATTGACCCGGTTAATTTCTATTTCACTACCACGTTGGGTGAATTGATTACTGATTTTATTTATGGAATTATTCCCGGATCGGTACAAAAAGAAAATATTGAGTTGAGAAAATCAACCATTATTTAAGTAAGTTATTAACGACTATTTACTTTTTTTTAAAAAATATTGCTTGTGAAGTTCTTTTTTAAAATGGCGGATGTATATTTGCGATTCATTCATCTAATGAAGAAGCAAAACACATATAATATCAATCAACTTCCTGTCGCAATTATTATTGTGGCCATTATTATTATATCTGTTTCTTCAGGAGGTGGTGTACTGTTTTAAAATAAAAATCAAAATATACAAACCCGCCTCCAAAAAGGCGGGTTTTTTTATGTTTTAAAAATCAATAATCAGAACAAACAATTAAAAATTATGACAAACTATTACAACAATAACACAATCCTTTACCTGGATGGTGAGTTTTTAAAAGCTGCAGATGCAAAAACCGATTTGTATGGCCAGTCGTTACACTATGGCTATGCCGTATTTGAAGGTATCCGTTCGTATAAAACAGATGATGATGAAACTAAAATTTTTAAAGCTGTTGAGCATTTCAAAAGACTGCAACAATCTGCCGAAGCAGTAAATCTGCCATACAAATGGAATGTTGATGAATTAATAGCGGCTACTTACGAAGTTTTAAAAAGAAATAATTTACAGGATGCTTATATCCGCCCTCTCGTGTATGCCCCTGCCAATATGAGTTTTGTGCAAAACAGTCAATCGTTTCTTGTGATAGAAGCCTGGGAAATGCAACCTTTTTTAGGTGAGCAATTATTAAAAGTAATGAGTTCATCTTTTCAGCGGCCAAACCCCAAAGGCTTTAAAATTACAGCTAAAGTAAGTGGCCATTATGTAAATTCTATTCTCGCCAGCCAGGAAGCAAAATCAAAAGGCTTTGATGAAGCATTGTTATCCGATATAAATGGTTTTTTGGCAGAGGCTCCCGGCGCCAATTTGTTTTATGAAAAAAACGGAAGCTTGTTCACTCCATCAGTTGGTAATATTCTTCCGGGTATAACAAGGGCCACCGTTATTGAGATATGCAAAGAGCTTGGCGTATATGTTGAAGAAAAACAAATTACAACAGAAGAATTATTAAATGCTGATACTGCTTTCTTCTGCGGCACCGCTGCTGAAGTAATCGGCTTTGAAAGCCTGGATGGAATAAAATTTAAAAAAGATTGGAACAAAAGCATCAGCAAACAAATACAGGATGCTTATAAACGTAAAGTAACAGCATCCGTAAATTCTAAAGCGCCAATTTCAAAAACTTTATTGCAAGAGAGAAAAGTTGTTTTACAATAACATAATAAAGATGAATACTGATACAAATAATAATAGCTCTTTATTGAATTCGCTTACGGAGAGTAAAACTGTTTTAAACAGATACAGTAAAACATTAACACAAGATGCAACACAACCTGCAGCACAGGCTATGTATTTTGCAATTGGTTTTAAAGAAGAAGATTTTACTAAAGCACAAGTTGGCATTGTAAGTATGGGATGGGATGGCAACCCCTGCAACATGCACCTGAATGATTTAGCAACGGCTGTAAAAAAAAGCATTAATGCAACAGATGGATTGTTGGGTTTACGTTTTTACACGATTGGTGTAAGCGATGGAATCAGTATGGGAACGGATGGCATGAGGTATAGCCTGGTGAGCCGAGATATAATTGCCGACAGTATAGAAACAAATGCCGGCGCACAATATTATGATGCATTGATTACCATACCCGGTTGTGATAAAAATATGCCGGGCTCAGTTATGGCCATGGGAAGATTGAATCGTCCTTCTATTATGTTATATGGCGGAACCATTGCACCCGGTCATTACAAAGGCGAAGATTTAAATATCGTTTCAGCTTTTGAAGCGTTGGGACAAAAGATCGCTGGCAATTTAAGCGAAACTGATTTCAAAGGCATCGTACAACATTCCTGTCCGGGTGCCGGCGCTTGTGGCGGCATGTACACTGCCAATACAATGGCCAGCGCTATAGAAGCATTAGGAATGAGCTTGCCCAACTCATCTTCTAACCCTGCATTGAGTAAAGAGAAACAAAAAGAATGTGAACTAGCCGGAAAAGCAATAAAGGTTTTATTAGAAAAAGATATAAAGCCATCCGACATCATGACCCGTAAAGCATTTGAAAATGCAGTCACCGTTGTGATGGCCTTAGGAGGAAGTACCAATGCAGTATTGCACCTGATAGCTATTGCAAAAAGTGTAAATGTTGATTTGGCGCAAGATGATTTTCAAACAATCAGTAACAGGGTACCATTATTGGCTGACTTTAAGCCGAGTGGAAAATATTTAATGCAGGATTTGCATGAACATGGTGGCGTACCTGCTGTAATGAAATATTTATTAAGCAAAGGTTTGTTACACGGTGATTGTTTAACAGTAACAGGAAAAACTGTGGAGGAAAATCTTGCTGGCGCCCCTTCCCTGGATTTTGAAAAACAGAAAATTATTATGCCATTAGAAACCCCTTTGAAAGCAACAGGGCATTTGCAAATACTGTATGGGAACCTGGCCGAAAAAGGAAGTGTGGCAAAGATAACCGGAAAAGAAGGCGAAAAATTTGAAGGCACTGCAAGGGTTTTTAATGGAGAAAAAGATCTTATTACAGGTATTGCATCCGGAAAAGTAAAAGCAGGCGATGTAGTAGTTATCCGTTACATAGGCCCCAAAGGTGCGCCGGGCATGCCTGAAATGTTGAAACCAACATCTGCTATTATCGGCGCCGGCTTAGGAAAATCGGTTGCATTGATTACTGACGGACGTTTCAGTGGCGGCACACACGGATTTGTGGTAGGCCATATTACTCCAGAGGCTTATGACGGTGGATTAATTGCATTGATTAAAGATGATGACATCATTGAAATAGATGCAATTAAAAATAAACTGACATTAAAAATTTCGGAAGAAGAAATTGCTGAGAGAAGAAAAAACTGGAAGCAGCCCGAATTAAAAGTAACAAAAGGAGTTTTATACAAATATGCTCAACTGGTTAAATCAGCCGACCAGGGTTGTGTAACCGATGAAAAATAAATTTATTAAAATGGAAACAGTAACAGTACCAAAGAATAAACAAACAACAGTAAAGACAAGGTCAATAAGAGGTAGCATGGCCGTACTCAATGCATTGACGGCTGAAAGCGTAACAACTATTTTTGGTTATCCCGGCGGCGCTATCATGCCCATTTACGATGCTTTGTATGATTATGATGATAAGCTAAAACATATTTTAGTAAGGCATGAACAAGGCGCCATACATGCAGCACAAGGTTATGCAAGAACAAGTGGCGATGTGGGAGTTGTGTTTGCAACCAGTGGGCCGGGTGCCACAAATCTCGTAACTGGTTTGGCAGATGCAATGATTGATTCAACTCCGTTAGTGTGTATAACAGGTCAAGTGTATGCACAACTGTTAGGTACAGATGCGTTCCAGGAAACTGACATCATAAATATTACTACGCCTGTTACCAAATGGAATTACCAGGTTACAGAACCTGCCGAAATTCCCGCCATCCTTGCAAAAGCATTTTACATAGCAAGAAGTGGAAGGCCCGGCCCTGTATTAATTGACATCACCAAAAATGCCCAATTGCAATTGTTCGATTATGAAGGCTATAAAAAATGTACACATATCAGAAGCTATCGCCCTGCTCCCATTATCCGTAAAGAATATTTAGAAGCAGCAGCAAAACTTATTAATGAAGCTGAGCGGCCCTTTGTAATTTTTGGGCAGGGTGTTATTCTTGGCAAAGCCGAAAAAGAATTTAAAACCTTTATTGAAAAAGCCGGCATCCCTGCCGCCTGGACGATTATGGGAATGAGCGCTATCCCAACCAATCACCCGCTGGCAGTGGGTATGCTGGGTATGCATGGAAACTACGGCCCAAATGTATTGTCCAATGAATGTGATGTGCTTATTGCTGTTGGTATGCGTTTTGATGACCGGGTTACTGGCCGTTTAGATAAATATGCAAAGCAGGCAAAAGTTATTCATTTAGATATTGACCCTGCAGAGATTGATAAAAATGTGAAAACAACAGTACCGGTGTGGGGCGATTGCAAAGTAACCTTACCAATGCTTACCAGACTTGTAGAAAATAAAACTCATGCGCAATGGTTACAAAAATTTGCTGATTATGCAGCAAAAGAACAGGAGAAAGTAATTAAAAATGAACTGAACCCAACTTCAGATATTTTATCAATGGGAGAAGTTATTGAGTTAGTAAATGAATTAACAAAAGGCAACGCTATTGTTGTTAGCGATGTAGGGCAACATCAAATGGTTACTTGCCGCTATGCAAAATACAATCAATCGAAAAGTAATGTTACCAGTGGTGGTTTGGGAACCATGGGATTTGCTTTGCCTGCTGCCATTGGAGCAAAGTATGGCGCACCAGAAAGAACGGTGGTAGCAGTAATAGGTGATGGTGGTTTTCAAATGACTTTGCAGGAATTAGGCACAGTGATGCAATTTGAAGTGGATATAAAAATTTTAATTCTAAACAATGAGTTTTTAGGAATGGTACGGCAGTGGCAGGAATTGTTTCATGAAAAACGTTATGCTTTCACCGATATCACCAGTCCTGATTTTGTACAACTGGCAAAAGCATATCGTATAGAAGCCAAAACTGTTTGCAAAAGAGAAGCGCTAAAACAATCGCTGGAAACAATGTTGCTTCATAAAGGCTCTTATTTGCTGGAAGTGATGGTGGGTAAAGAAAACAATGTGTTTCCGATGGTGCCGCAAGGTAAGGGAGTATCAGAAATTGTATTGAGTAAAGAAGCATTGTAATAAACCTGGTATAGTTAATTATTAAAACGAAAACAAAATGGATAAGAAAGAATTTACAATAACTGTATTTACAGAAAACCAGATTGGGTTGCTCAACCGGATAGCAATTATTTTTTCGAGGAGAAAAATAAATGTAGAAAGTTTGAACACATCGCCTACCGAAGTGGAAAGCGTACACCGGTTTACCATTGTCATTAATGAAATAGAAGAAGTGATAAAAAAACTTTGTCGCCAAATAGAAAAGCAGGTAGAAGTTTTAAAAGCTTATTATAATAATGCAGATGAAATTGTATGGCAGGAGCTGGCTCTATATAAAGTAAGCACAGATGCCATTGCCGAAAAAGTTAAAGTAGAACGATTACTAAGGGAGCATGGCGCAAGAGTGGTTGCCATTAGGAAAGATTACACCGTTTTTGAAACAACAGGACAAAGAGAAGAAACAGATGGGCTTTTAAAAGTGCTGGAACCTTATGGCTTGATTGAATTTGTAAGAAGCGCCAGGGTGGCCATCATAAAAGGAAGCAACAATTTTCATGAACGGTTAAAAGAGTTTGAAAACAATGAACCCGGCGAAGAAGTAACAGAGAATGAATTTTTAGATAAGCAGGAAGAAGTATTTGCCATGTGATACGTATGTTTTTAGAAGGAGCGATCTTTTTAAATTATATGGTAAAAAATGATGAGCAGTGAATAAAAAGTTGAAGTGAGTGACACAACCAATGTTGCCATGAAAAACAAAAGCCGGAAACAAAAAAATTACAAAATAATCTAAATCACAATTTAAAATAAACAATAATGGCAAAATTAAATTTTGGTGGCGTTGAAGAAAACGTTGTAACCAGGGAAGAATTTCCTTTAAGCAAAGCACAGGAAGTGCTTAAGAACGAAACAGTAGCAGTAATTGGCTATGGTGTGCAAGGCCCCGGCCAGGCATTAAACCAAAAAGACAATGGCATTAACGTAATTGTTGGCCAACGTAAAAATTCAAAAACTTGGGATAAAGCCATTAAAGATGGATTTGTGCCCGGCGAAACATTATTTGAAATTGAAGAAGCACTGCAAAGAGGAACCATCATTTGCTACCTGCTTAGTGATGCAGCGCAAATAGCTTTGTGGCCTACTGTGCAAAAGCATCTCACACCCGGCAAAGCTTTATATTTTTCGCATGGTTTTGGGATAACATTTAATGAACAAACGGGCATTGTTCCACCAAAAGATGTGGATGTGTTTTTAGTAGCGCCCAAAGGAAGCGGCACATCATTAAGAAGAATGTTTTTACAAGGCCGTGGTTTAAATAGCTCTTACGCCATTTTCCAGGATGCAACTGGTAAAGCATTTGATAGGGTTATTGCATTAGGCATTGCCATAGGTAGTGGTTATTTATTTGAAACTAATTTTAAAAAAGAAGTGTACAGCGACCTTACCGGCGAAAGAGGAACATTGATGGGCGCCATACAGGGAATTTTTGCAGCACAATATGAAGAACTGCGTGCAAAAGGACATTCGCCTTCTGAAGCATTTAATGAAACAGTGGAAGAATTAACGCAATCACTAATGCCGTTAGTTGCAGAAAACGGAATGGATTGGATGTATGCCAACTGCTCTACCACTGCACAACGTGGCGCTTTGGATTGGTGGAAAAAATTTAGAGATGTTACCAGGCCCGTTTTTACCGAACTCTATGAAAGTGTTGCCAGCGGCAAAGAATCGCAACGATCTATTGACAGCAACAGCAAACCTGATTACCGTGAAAAACTGGAAGATGAATTAAAAGAACTTCGTGAAAGTGAGTTGTGGCAAGCTGGTAAAACGGTAAGAAGCCTTAGGCCCGAAAACCAAAAAACCAACCAGGATGAAGTAACAAAAAATGAAAACAGCACAAGCCTTTTAAAAAGTTTTGCTGAAAATAAAGTAAGCATAAGTTAAAAATAAAAGTATGAACACGGCAACCGGCACCACCTATCAATTATCATTTCATAAAGCGGCAGAACGATTGAAGAAAGTGATTAACAGAACATCTCTAACTTTTAACCTGGCGCTTTCAA
>DAOLYC010000090.1:0-7747 GCA_035425605.1 Ferruginibacter sp. | reverse complement strand
AATTGCAGATGCAGATGATAAATGCCCTGATGTGGCTGGCGTAGCCCGTTACCAGGGATGCCCAATACCGGATACAGATAAAGATGGTATTAATGATGAAGAAGATAAATGTCCTAATGAATATGGCGTAGCCCGTTACCAGGGATGCCCTGTACCTGATACTGATGGTGATGGTGTTAATGACGAAGAAGATAAATGTATAAATGAAAAAGGCCCTGCTTCAAACTATGGTTGTCCGGTAATTAGCGAAGAGATAGTGCAGCGTGTAAACAAAGCAGCACAAAATATTTTCTTCTCTACAGGAAGTTCTAAATTGCTTGCTAAGTCATACACTAAATTAAATGATGTGGTAAGTATTTTAAAGGAAAATCCATCTTATAAGGTTAATGTTGATGGACATACCGATAATACTGGTAAGGCTGATAAGAACCAGCTGTTATCTGAAAACCGTGCCGCATCTGTAAAAACCTATTTAGTTAGCAAAGGCATTGATGAAAGCCGCTTAACTGCTACAGGATTCGGGCAGGATAAACCCGTTGCAGATAATAAGACTGCTGCAGGCCGAGCTAAAAACAGGAGAGTGGAAATGACTTTGAGGAATTATTAATAGTTAAATATAATTTTAAAAGCCCTACTAAATGTGGGGCTTTTTTATTTTATGTGTGTGATTAAAATTTTTACACAATTAACGAATATTTATTTCTTTGCGATATATTATACCACATTGAAAGTAGTTGCTTGAGTCTCTAATAGAAAGTAAAAAAACTACTGATAGTAATTCAATAGTTGATATTTATTACTTTTACCAGCTTTGTGGTAAAACTTTGTTGGTTGCCTTACCAACTAATGATGCAATAACTGATTTAATTTTTATTTAAAAAAGTTGAATGAAGATGTTTTACTTTCCATTGTTTTTCATGAATTGCTAAAACAACTGTTTCCAACCATTGTATAGTTGTTTCTTTGGAGTTCTTGGTAATTACAGAACTAAGTCGGTATGTAAGCCATCATTGGTTTTATTGGTTTCTACATTAATAAAATCAAAAGAATTAATACGTTTAAAGTCTGTTAAGTGATTCATCGTAATTGCATACCTGATTAACGTATCGATATTCCATATCTGGCCATATTCGTAAAATGTAACATCAGGGAAACAATAAGATTTCAATGCTATTGAATCTCTATTTGATAAAGCTTGGAACATATTTACAACTGTTTGTTGTAATTTTTGTTGCTCTTTTGAAAATTGATGTTGTCCTTCTGCAATTGTTGCAACAGAAATTGCAATAATAAGAATGGTTATTTTTTTCAATTGTTTATTTTAGTTTTTCCAGTTAAAATTGTAAAGTGGCTAAATGTAAACCAGCCATTATTCAGTTTTTGGGAAAGCCAACAATTTTTGCAAACACAAATCAAGCAGTGGGTTAATTTATTTAAATAACCATGTTTTAATAATCATTCTCTTTATTTTTTACAGGTTTTTTTGTTTTATCATCTACCGGATTTTTTATAGGCGTAGTAATTTTTTTACTATCCGGTTTTTTTGATTTGCTGCTGTCCATTACAGCTTTAGGAGTCTTGTTATCGTAGTCACTTTTTTCTGTAGGGTCTTTATCTGGTGTATCTGGAGTTTTAAAAAAATCTTCTGCATTGCCATTACCTTCATCTTGTGTGGTACTGTCGCCTTCCATAAAATATTTATCCATATTTACATCGGCATAAATTGGGTTGTTGGTTAATTCTATGGGTTTTTCAAAAGTTTTTACTTTTCCATAATCAAGTTTTTTATTGGCATATACTTTATGCATAAAAATTCCCCAACGTGGTGCCGACATTTCAGAACCACCTGCAGTATTTTGATAAATCTGTAAAAATGGATCATCACAACCAACCCAGGTACCAGCAATTAACTCAGGTGTATATCCAATAAACCAACCATCGGCATTATCGTTTGTGGTACCTGTTTTGCCGGCTCTTTCAACCGGCAGCGGATACCGGCCTAAGTTTCTGGCCGTTCCATATTTAATTACACCTTCCATCAGTGTAACCATCGTATAGGCATCGGCTTCAGAAATTACTTGTTTTGATGTGGATGTAAACTCTTCAAGCATATTGCCGCTTTTATCTTCTATACGTGTCATAATAATTGGCTCAGTATTTAATCCTTTATTGGGAAACATGGAATATCCCTGCAGCATTTCAATTAAAGGAATTTCGGCAGCTCCCAGCCCAATAGAATAATAAGGCTGTAATTTTGCATCAATACCACAGGTTCTCAAAAATTCTATAAAACGCTTAACACCAATTTGACCTATTAACCGCCAGGCTGCTACGTTTTTTGACCAGGCTAAACAATAAGCCAATGTACCTGCTCCTCCACTAATGGTTTTGCCACCAAGCGTTAAAGCGCCGCCGGGTATAACTGTTTCGGGTGTATAACCAGCTTCATCAACCGCTAGTGTATATAGATATGGTTTTATGGTAGAACCTACTTGCCTTAATTGTGTTACATGATCGTATTTGAACCATTTATAGTTTACACCGCCAACCCAGCATTTCACTTCGCCGGTACGTGGATCCATTGCCGCAAAATTTGTTTGTAATATTTGTTTATGGTATTTGATTGAATCAAAAGGTGTCATTACAGTATCCTTTTCATGCTTGGCATTCCATGCAAATACTTTCATTTTTACCGGTACATAAAATGTTTTTTTTATGTCTTCTTCATTAATACCGTCTTCTTTCATGCTTTTCCACCTGTCGGTATATTTAAAGGCAGCTTCCACTACGTTATCATGTCCTTTCCACATCCTGGCGCCGTATATCTTTAAATTCCAGTCTAATTTTTTTTGAATGATAGGCATGTGTTCTTCAACGGCTTCCTCTGCATATTTCTGCATACGAGAATCTATGGTTGTATAAATTTTCAGGCCATCTCTGTACAAATCATACGGATCGCCGGTTTTAGGATTATTATGTGTTTTGCACCATTCTCTTAATTTATCGGCAAGTGCATTGCGGAAATATGGCGCTATACCAACATTTTCATCAATTTTTTTATAATTGGTTATTAATGGTTTTGCTTTTAATTTGTTAGCTTCTTCTGCTGTTAAAAAATGCTGATGGCAAACTACCATCTGGTTAATAACAGTATTCCTTCTATCAATAGATGCTTTTGGATAACCAATAGGATTATAAATAAAGCCTTTTAACATACCTATTAAAACGGCGGCTTCTTCAATCTTCAGGTCTTTTGGCTCTTTTTGAAAATAAGTAAGCGAAGCATTTCTTATACCATATAAATTACCCCAGGGCGCCCGGTTAAGGTAAAGTGTAATGATTTCTTCTTTTGTAAAATTGCGCTCAAGTTTTACAGCAACTATCCATTCTTTAATTTTATCGAAAGCTCGTTTAATTTTGTTTCCTCTTCCCTGGCCAAGCATAAGTTTAGCTACCTGCTGTGTAAGTGTACTGCCACCACCTTGCGTGCCTAAAGTGAATAGGGCACGCCCTACTGCTTGTACATCAATGCCTGAATGTTCGTAAAAACGTTCATCTTCTGTAGCCAGCAAAGCATTAATTACATTAGGAGATATTTCATTGTATTTTACTTCACTTCTGTTTTCAGAATAATATTTACCCATTAACACAGCATCGGCTGAATATATTTCGCTGGCAAGATCGGCTTCGGGATTTTGTAATTGCTTCAATGAAGGCATTTTGCCTAATAACCCAAAGTTGGCTCCCACAAAAAGCAGCACTACCAGTAAAAATCCACTAAAGAAAACTTGCCATAAAATTTTAACTGAACGCTTCATGTATTATTTTTTGTTAGGATAATGTTTTAATAAATCCATAATCCTGTAAAATTATAGAAAGAATTTATTTTGTAATTTCTGTTACCGTTAAAACCTATTTGGAAATTGAGTATTTAACAATGATTTATAACCGGTAAGATTTTTATTGGCTTTCAGCAATTGTAAATTATCATCTGTAATAATTAAAAACGAATATTTATTAGCAGGCAACCACGATATTTCTGCTGCTGCATTACGCTTAAGTTTATCGTAATACTGCAAAGCTGTGGCAGCATCTGTAAACGAACTTATCAGCAATAAATTATTTTCTGCATCCAAAACATCTTTAGTAATATTTATGGTTTGGCCATAATAATTTTCTGCATTATACCTGGCAATAGCATTTTTTGCTTCAGTCACATATACCTGGTCAACTTTGTTAAGTACCATTAATACGTAATGTGGCGCATTAACAGCCATGGTAAAAGCGCCGTTAGTTAATGGTGCTGGTACCTTAGCAACTGTATCTTTTGGCTTTACAATTGTTGGCGGCAGCTGCGGCGCTACGGTTTTGTTTGTTTCTTCAATCTTTACAGGTGCATCTTCACTGGCTCTGGTAATCTCCAGTTCTGTCAGGTATTTTTCTATTTCTGCACGTCTTTTTAACACATCAATCATTGTTTCGGCCTTTGGCCTCAATGGCGATTCCGGATTATTGGTAATAATATTTTGCAGGCCTTTTATAGCTGCGCTGTCGTTCCTGTTTTTTACATTGTTTAAAGCTTCAATGTACGATAACTGAGGAGTCCAGTAATTAATTCCATACAGGCTGTCGGCTTTTTTCTTTTCAGCAATGGCTTTTTCAAAATCACCTTCTATAAACAAATTATATATTTCATCGTACATTTTTGTTACTTCCGGATTTTTTGTTTGTGGGTTTAATGCAGATGGGTTGTTTAATTTTTGTGCCGATTTGCTATTAGCAAAATTACCGTTCAATAAATTTTTGTAATAATCGGCTTTCGATTTGTTGCCCAATTGGGTGTAACAAAAATATAAGTTAAGGTACACTTCACCATCAAGTAGTCTTTTTGGAAACCGCTGTAAATACGCTTCATAGGTATCGGCCGCCAGTTGGTATTCTTCCAAATCGTTTTGATAGGCATTGGCCAGTATGATCATGTTGGCAGCAATAGTTTCGTTGCTGGTATATAATTTTTCTTCAGTAAGCGGTAAATCGCTCATCATTGTTTCAAAAGTAATAACCTGGGGTTGTGTATTTGAAGTAGCGCTATCTGGTGTTGTTTTTGCACCGGGTGTTTTTACATCGCCACCACTACCAGGTATGCCAGTAGGATTTTCTGACGCAGTTTTAGTACGCCAGTTATCAATATTTGCCCGTTTGCCCCATTTGCTTTTAAATTCGCTAAAGCCTTTTGATTTTCGTGAATTATTATAAAAATACCATTCGCCTTTCGAATTGTTTTGTTCAAACAGGTCGGCAGGTGGCTGGTTGTTATTAAATGGAAGCACTGATTGGTTATCCTGATCGCTGTCAACATCTTTAAATCCTTTCTCTTTTCTTAGTTTACGTAATAGTTTTTTTACAAAATCTTCTCTTTCGGCTGGCGCCATTAATGCTATATGTTGTAAACTGTCTTCTCTTTCAATTTTACTAATTGCATCTGCAATTTTTATCAATGATTCTTTTCTTTCCTGTATAGAAGCGATACGTATATCTATGATTGAATCATGCCCGGTTTGTAAGCTATCGTACATGGCGGCTGCCAGCCTGTATTGTTTACGGCTGTAGGCAATATCGCCCAGGTTTAAATAAGTTTTATTTTTATAGTTGATATTATCAACATTATATTTAAGGCTCTTGTTGTAATAGGTAACTGCGGCATTGGTATCTGGTTTATTCATTGCCAGTTCAGCAGCCGAAAAATAAACGATATCCCTGTAGGTTTCATACTTATCACGCCTTGCCATCTTTAAAAGGTTGTTGATAATTTTATCAAGTTCTTTTGGATTGGTTGACTTAAGCATTTTGGCATCATTAAGCCGTGCATGTATGTCAAGCAAAGGATCTATTGTGTGTTTTGATGCTTTGGCATAATACTCCGATGCTTTATCGAATTTGCCACCCATTTCATAAAGCTGTGCCAATAAAAATTCCCATCGGGATTTATCTTGTTTGGTAAGGGCAGTAGTTAAAGCATTTTCAAGATGAACGGCTGTACTGTCGTAAATACCTTGTTTATAAAACCAATAGGCATTCACT
Organism: Ferruginibacter sp.; assembly: GCA_035425605.1. Lineage (GTDB taxonomy): Bacteria > Bacteroidota > Bacteroidia > Chitinophagales > Chitinophagaceae > Ferruginibacter. Next base: position 1,666 of record DAOLYC010000090.1, on the reverse strand, counting down.
TCTTCCAGGTTATCTTTTAATCTTTTTGGAAGGTTAGGGTCAACATGTAAAGTGTTTATTAAACCACCCGATTCGGCAAATTCATCCTGTTCAATTAATGTTCTGGCAAGCCATAAGATAGCATCATTGCGGCTTGGAGGCTTTGCTGTAAGTTTTTGTAAATAATTACGTTTTTCTTTACTGGCAATTGAAATACTTCCTGAGCCAACAATGCGGTCATCGTTATCATTTTTTCTTTTGCGTGGAAACAAGTTGTAATTGATGAACTGGAATGTCATCAGGGCCGAATCAAAATCTTTGCGTAAAAAATAAGCTTTGCCAATAAGCAGGTACATGTTATCTATCCAGTCGTTTCGCAAATCGTGCAATAAGATACCTGCGGTGGATGTTATAATAACCGAATCAAGTTCTAACTTTTGAGAGGCTGTGTTATCCAGTGTAAAAGGATAAAATGCCAACAAGTTATTGTAATCATCTTTAAATATATTTTTAGCTCTGTCAATAACTGTATTTACCCGGTTGTTGGCATTAAAATAATAATTGAAATGTGTTACCGTATTCTGGTAAAAATTTCGGGTTACCGTAAACTTTTTTTCTGCTGTTTTTTCCGATCCCAGTTTTCTATTTTCAAATTTTTCTGGTTTTTTTTCTTTACCAAAAGGATCAAAGGTCCAGGTTGGTTGTGCCGATACAAAATTGGGAGCAAGCCAAAAAAGTAAAATTACGGGCAACAAGTCTATAGTTCTCTTCAGCATGAATCAAAAAAGTTGAATAAGAGGGCTAAATATCGGTATTTTTTACTAATTATTACTTATTAATAAGATACACCGGTATGTTTTAATATTAATTTGTGAACACTTGATTTTTATAAATATTAAAAACTTTGGATAGTTGTAAATAGATGCATGTAATTAGTTTCATTTTAGATTGATTTTTCGGTTGCATTGCTTAATTTTATCCCTCAACAAAAATGTATGCTAAAACTTGATGCCAACAATACGCTAAAACGGCTCCGTAACCGTTACAGGTTGGTGGTGATGAATGAAGATACGTATGAGGAAGTGGTAAAATTTAAATTGAGCAGGTTTAGTGTTTATGTTTTTTTAAGTACTGTATTTGTTGTTTTGGTGGGTTTAATTATTGCTTTATTGGTTTTTACCCCGCTAAAATATTATTTGCCTGGATCGGGGTATGGTAATGTTAAACAAATACGGGAATACCAAATGCTAAAAATAAAAACCGATTCGATGGAGCAGGCTTTAAAATACAAAGAAAAATATTATAACGACCTGCATAAAGTGCTTGATGGAAAACTTCCGGTTTTGGATACCAATAAATTGCAGTTGCCCAAAACGGAAAATATTGTGGAGTAATAAGTTTATGGAAATAAAAACCAATAGATATGTTTAATTCAAAATCCAAATCATCTTTTGATGAAACCACCAACCATGCCAATACACTCATTGGCGCAGGCACTACCATTACCGGCGACCTGGAAAGCAACGGTGATATACGTATTGACGGCATTTTAAAAGGCAACCTAAAAGGAAAAGCAAAAATTATTATTGGCACCGAAGGACTGGTAGAAGGAAATATAAATGGTTTGCAAGCAGATATAATGGGCCATGTTACGGGTAATATACAGGTGCAGGAACTCCTTTACCTT
>DAOLYC010000089.1:0-7987 GCA_035425605.1 Ferruginibacter sp. | reverse complement strand
ATGCAATTACTGGTACCCGGCAGGCCATCACCTGCATAATAGCTGTACTCATCGTTTCACCAAGTGTGGCATGTACATAAATTGTTAGAGAATTTATGAAAGCAGGCAACTCATTTACAGGCAGTAATCCTGTAAATACAACATTATTTTGTATGCCCAGCAAAATGGCAAGTTGTTGCAAATCCTGTTTCATTTCCCCATCGCCGGCAATATGTAATTCTATTTTTTTTCCTGTCTTGTTAACCGTTATACATTCTGCAAAAGCTTTTATCAATGTTTCATGGTCTTTGGATGCCGTGAGGCGGCTTTGCATTCCTATCCTTATTACATTATCATGTGCCGGCGAAGGTGAAAACAACTGTAGGTTAATGCCATTAGGTATTACAACAGTTTTTTTATTTCTGAAAATAAAATAAAGTTTTTTTCGTACGGCATCTCTGTATTCTTTACTTAAAAAAACCACCTTATCGGCTTTTAACAATGCTATACATAAACCCAGCCATTCTTGTTTTGTTTTTAAATGGTTAGCCTGGGTTTCTCTAACAATAATTTTTATTTTTTTGGCAGATTGCTTTACTGCTTTTCTTGCCGGAAAAATATAAGCGCTACTATGTAAAAAAATAATATCCGGCAATTGTGCCTTTATTATACTTGTTAATTCATTGTAAGCTTCAAGGTCAATGCCTGGTTTTTTCTTTACAAAAAACCATTTCAAATTATTTGCTTCTGCTTTTTTAATATACTCTTCTCTTACTTCTTCAACCCCAAAAAAAACCGGTACAAAATCAAATTCATTGGCTTCATCTGCATCCAGCATCGAAAAAAAAACATTACCATGTCCACCCAATCCTGAATATAAAATATGTAATACTTTCATTAACCCTGTCAAATTTTTACAATATTAGTGCATTACGCCCAACAAGGTTTATACGTGCCGGTATATTGATTCAAAATAATTTTTCATTTTTGAAATATCATGTTCATCCAGCACCAGCTTACGGGCTTCCTGCATTTTTTCTTCCCACTGTTGTGCAGGCATTGCAAATACTTGTAGTATTGCTTCTGCTAATTCTTCTTTTGAAAATTTTTCGGGTACATAATATGAAAACCCCGGCCTGGCTATCCACCTCGTTTGCCCAACATCCGTTACCACAGGAATATTGCCTGCAGCCATCGCCTCCAATAAACTCCTTGAAGGATAATTATTGTGCAACTGCAGCGATAAAAAAACTTTGCTCTTATTTAATATTTCCCAGGGCTCTTTTTGATACCCGATAGTAATTGGCAAATGTGCATAGGGTTCCGTAGTTAAAATTTGTTTTAGTTTATCTTCTAATGCACCATGCCCCAGCAGGTAAAAGTGATAGTCATTGTCTTGTGCCTGTTTTAATTTTTCGTACACATACGGCAGCGCCTGCAATATTTGTTCAACCTGCTTCACTGCATCAAACCTACCTAAAAAAACTATCCAATTTTTTTTATGCTCCATTGGCAAAGGTTTATAAACCGAAACATCGCAAAAGCTATTAGAAGTGCGGAAAATCTTTTTCGATTTCCAGAAGAATAACTTCTTCATAATTGTATGTACCCTTGGGTCAAGCACATCAATGGCATTGGCATAAAAAGCGCTTGCCAGCACCATCGCCATGTTTACCCATCCATCTACATTTAATGTTGTACCGGTAATGGATAAAAGTTGTTTTGTTCCTTTTATTTTTAATAGAGGCGATAGGCCAATAAAGTGTATTATATCCCCTTTAGTAGCATGTGTTTTTAAAATATCTTTTACGCTATTGCGGTATTGCCAAAAATTTTTTCCGGAGAGGTTGCCGGCGATAATATTTTTTTGTTCGTTGTTTATTTCACCGCTTTCGGCAAGTTTAAGATAAAGGGCTTTGTTTACAACCAGTTTTACCTGCAAGTTGTTATTGGTAGCTTGCTGAAAAGATTTCCATAAACCTGTAAAACGCTTTTCGGCGCCGCCTATATGAATGGTGCTTAAAACAATAAAAACAGTCTTCATGTAAATTTACTTTTATAAGCCGGTTAAGTTTAAAAAGGCGATGGTTAGCCAATTATTTCACCGGCCATCCAATAGCGCCAGCTATTGTTCACATTTTTAGTGCTGGGTTCGGCCTTAATTTCTTTATCCAATTCAGCCGGGTTTATAATTTTATTTTTTACCAGCTTCTTTTTAGCTTCATGGATCTTTTCTTTAACTTCTTTTCTTTCCATCCAACTTTGTTGTGGAGGTTCATATCCAATTTTATCTTTTCGCCAGGTAATTTCTTTCGGTAGTTCTTTGGTAAAGGTTTCTCTCATTATCCATTTTGTCCAGCCATTGTTTATTTTCATTTGCGGTGGCAGGGTAAATATAAATTCTACCAGTTCGTGGTTGAGAAAAGGTAACCTCACTTCCCGGCTGTGCGCCATGCTATTCCTATCGGCATAGCGCAATAAATCTTGCAACGAAATATTAAACAGGCTATGGTATAAGGCATGATTTAGGTTTTGGAACTGCGAGGGTAAAAGAACCCGTTCATTTTTATAGTTGTTGTAAAATTCGGGGTGCAGGCTTGCATTTTTTATTTGCTGGTACTGCCGGTAAAATTTTCGAAGCTGGTTGATATATGGACCAGCAATTGATTTGGTAAAAGATTTAAGGCTCTGCCCTTCTTGTTTATTAATAGCATTATCTGCATGAAGTTTTTTATATGCATCCCATTGTTGAGTATATAAATTTTTGTTTGTTTTTTTTAACGCATTAAAATATGGCTCGTAATAAGTAAGATAGCCTGCAAGTATTTCATCAGCACCCTGCCCATCTAATAAAACCGTAACCGAATTTTTTTTTGCCAGTTCCATCACACAATATTGTACATAAATACTTGCACTGCCATAAGGTTCTTCCTGGTGCCAGCTAAGTTTATCCAGGTTGCTCAGCAATCCATCATCGGTAGGTGTTACAAAATGTGGCTGTACATTTGTTTTGGCAATTACATAATCAATATATTTTCGTTCATCTTTTATAAAGCCGGGAAACACTGCCGAAAAAGTTGCCTGTTTTTGATGGCTACTTTTTTTTAGTTCATCAATTACTGTTACTACAAGGCTACTGTCGAGTCCGCCGCTTAGGCTGCTGCCCACGGGTACATCGCTACGCAAGCGCTTATTTACTGAATTATAAAAAAGACTTTGAAATTTTTCTGATGCCTGTTTTTGGGTTATTGAATGGTTGGTATTTTCCCAGTTGATATCATAGTATTTGTGTTGTGTAACAGTACAGTTGTGGCAATTAAGTTTTAAATAATGGCTATGGGGCAACCTGCTACAGTTGATGAAAAATGTTTCGGACTGGTCGTTAATATTGTTAAGCTGACCGGTCTCCAGGTAATTAAACAACATTCGATTATTTACTTCTTTATTTATACCTGCAGCCCAAAGGGCTTTCATTTCGCTGGCAAATAAAAAATGGTTGCCTTTTTCATAACTAAAAAAAAATGGTTTTTCGCCAAAGCGGTCACGGGCTACAAATATTTCGTTTTCTATAGTATCATAAATAACAAAAGCAAACATACCGTCTAGCATTTGCAGGCAAGCTTCTTTATGCCGGTGGTATAAAGCAAGTAAAACTTCTGTATCGCTGCTGGTTGTGAATGTGCAACCTTGTTTTAGCAAGGATTCTTTTAACTCTATATAATTATAAATTTCGCCATTAAAAACCATGCTGTACCTGCCTGCATATTTCATTGGCTGGTTGGCTGCATGGCTAAGATCAATGATAGACAGGCGTCTGTGCCCAAGCGCCACATGCCCGTTATCACTCACCCAGTGGCCTTCACCATCAGGGCCACGATGTGCAATGATATCAGTCATTTTTTTTACCCTTTCCAGAGAAACATCGTTTTTGTTAAGGGCAATAATGCCTGCAATTCCACACATACGTTTAAATTTTTAAATACCCTGTTTCCTTTTTTTTAATTTAGATAAAACCAATTGCAATTTTGATTTATTGGCCACTATAATAAATAACATCAGCAGCAATGCCGCCCCAGTTTTTACAATAATCTGCATAGCCAACCCATCAAAACTAATAAACCTTATAGTAACGGCAATAGTTGCCATCAGCAGCATAGCCAAAACCACTTCGGTATATTTATACGATATGGGATAAACTTTATTACCATAATAAAAAATCCAGGCGGGCACTATTAATTGTGCGGCTAAAGTAGCAATAGCAGAACCTTCTTTTCCGTATAATGGTATCAAAATAATGTCCAGGATAACAGTTACAACAGTGGCAACCATCATAGCTACACCAAATGACGATGGTTTTTTAGCAATGGCTATACCAATGCTGGCAATAGATGTAAATCCAATTACTACAAGGTTGTAACCCAGTATTCCTGCAACCCATGCAGCATCATGATATGCAGGTGCTGTAAACACCAATAAAATTTCAGGAGCAAACATCATCAGTAAAGCAGCTAAAAAACCCATTACATACCCAAACAATAAAAACACAGTAGCATATACCTGTTTGGCATTATCTTCATTCATAATGGAAAAAGCAAATGGTATCCAAGCCTGCTGAAATGCACCTGTAAATAATGAAATACCTGATGCTATATAAGCGCCAATTCCAAAAATTCCTACTTCGGCTTTGTTTTTAAAATAAACCAGAAAATAAGAGTCGGTGCTGTTTAACAACCAATATGCAATAGCAGCCGGTATAAATGGCAATGCATATTTTAACATGGGTTGCAATCTGCTTTTTAAAAAATATTTTATGTGTAACCATCCATGCATTTGTTGCAAAGCTACCAGGCTAAAAAAGGCCGAAGAAATTGTAAGCGCTGCAAATACACCTGTAATATGCCAGTGTAAGAATACAACAAATAAAACTGAAAGACCAATAGTTACAATGGTTTGAGATATGGTAAAAACCACTGTGGCTACCGGTTTACGCCTTACCCTATACCAGTTGGTTATTACCTGTGGTAAAATATTTGTAACCAATGCTATTGCAGGAAGGATTAAATAAATAGGTTTAGCATCTTCTTTAAAAAATATTTTTACCAAAAAGGGGCTAAGAAAGATTATGATGATGGCTGCGGTTGCTGATAAGGTTAACTGGAACCACACCCAGGTACCAAAAGTTTTTTTCTGGTCTTCAATATCATCCGTATCGTAATACCATCTGTGTGATGCATTATCCATTGAGCAAAGCATCAAAACTCCAATGAGGTAAAATGTAATATTGATAAGATTGATGATGCCATAATCTTCCGGAACAAAAATCCTGGTATAGATGGGAATAATAAGCACGCCAACTAAACGGGCTACAACACCTGAAATACCATATATCATCGAATCGCTGCCTAACTGTTTAAGTTGTTTAAGCATGTGCCTTTACTTTTCTAAAGAGTTTTACTTAATTTCTGAAACTGAAGTGTGCTTGATTTAAAATCTTTGGAAGTGTTTTTTAATGTCATACTATTTTATTTGCCTGTACAGGTAATTTAATTCTTTAAATAATTCCTGATATTATGTACAGTTTCGATTGCCTTTTTAGTATCGCTAAGTCTAAACCCTTTTCCATTAATTATATCCTGGTAAGATTGTGAATGCAGTTCAGTAAATCCATCGCTAAATTCTATCGCTTCTTCATTGATTGTTAAAGTACGATAAGTACGTTTGCCCGCTGCTATGGCCGATGCAGGCAAAGTAGCTACATCAATGCTCAGCATCCAATTTACGGTGGCCTTTTCTAATTCCAGTTTTCCTGATGCAGTAACATTGGTATGTTGATGAACCGTACTTTCTTTTACCGATCCAAAAATCCATATCAGCATATCAAAAAAATGTACGCCAATATTGGTAGCAATACCGCCACTTTTTTGCAAATCGCCTTTCCAGCTTGTATGGTACCAGTGGCCACGTGAGGTAATGTACTGCAAATCCACTTCGTGTTTTGTGCCTGCCGGCGCTGCATCAATTTTTTCTTTTAAAGCAATGATGGCCGGGTGCAGCCGCAGTTGTAAAATGGTAAAAACTTTATGGCCGGTTTCTTTTTCTATTTCTAAAAGAGCATCAATATTCCAGGGATTTAGTACGATAGGTTTTTCGCAAATTACATCTGCACCAATGCGTAATCCAAAACGTATGTGTGCATCATGCAAATAGTTGGGGCTGCATACGCTTACAAAATCAGTTTTCTTTCCATTGCGTTTTAGTTTTTCGAGGTGCCGGTCAAAACGTTCAAATTCTGTAAAAAAATCGGCCTCGGGAAAATAGCTGTCTAAAATACCTACCGAATCGTTTTTGTCTAATGCAGCTATAAGGTTATTGCCAGTATCTTTAATGGCTTTCATGTGCCTTGGTGCAATATAGCCTCCTGCGCCAATGAGTGCAAAATTTTTCATTAACTGATTCTTTTTACTTTATTGTTCTCTAAAATATATTCCTGTCCGCTTTCTTCACACACGGCTTTATTATTGCTGTTGAATGAAAGTTTATGTCCGAATTCACTCATCCATCCTTTTTGTATGCCGGGGTTGCCCACTATTAATGCAAAAGCAGGAACATCTTTAATAACTACTGCACCGGCGCCAATAAATGCAAATTCGTTAATGGTATTGCCGCAAACAATAGTTGCATTGGCACCAATGCTTGCTCCTTTTTTTATAAGGGTTGTTTTATACTCATGTTTGCGGCTTACTGCACTACGTGGATTTATTACATTGGTAAGTACCATGCTTGGCCCTAAAAAAACATCATCTTCGCAAATTACCCCTTCATAAATACTTACATTATTTTGTACCCGTACATTATTACCCAATATTACTTTTGGAGATACTACTACATTTTGGCCAAGGTTGCAATTATTGCCAATGACAGCGCCGCTCATAATATGAGAGAAATGCCAGATTTTAGTTCCCTCGCCTATCTGGCAATTTTCATCAACAATGGCTGTTGGATGTACAAAATAATTCATTGGCTATTTTTTATTCTGCTATCTTTTTTAAATATTCGCCATACCCGCTTTTGGCCAACTCATCAGCCAGTTTATTTAAATGTTCTTTATTTATAAAACCCATGCGGTAAGCTATCTCTTCGGGACACCCAATTTTTAATCCCTGTCTTTTTTCTATTACACGAACGTATTCGGCGGCATCATTCAGGCTTTCAAAAGTACCAGTATCAAGCCAGGCAAAACCACGGTTTAATACAGCTACTTTTAATTTTTTTTGTTGCAGGTAATAATCATTAACAGTTGTTATTTCATATTCGCCCCGTGCGCTGGGTTTAATATTTTTTGCAATTTCAACAACAGCATTATCATAAAAATACAACCCGGGCACGGCATAATTGCTTTTTGGTTTAATTGGTTTTTCTTCAATACTTATGGCATTATAGTTTTCATCAAATTCTACCACTCCGTAACGTTCGGGGTCGCTAACGGGGTATGCAAAAATAACCGCACCATCAGGATTTACACTATTCATTAGCAATTGCCTGAAACCGCTGCCATAAAAAATATTGTCGCCCAGCACTAATGCCACACTATCATTACCAATAAATTTTTCGCCAATTACAAATGCTTGTGCAAGGCCATTGGGTGTATCTTGTTTAGCATATTCAATTTTACAGCCCCACTTGTTGCCATTTCCCAACAATCTTTTAAACTGATCCTGATCTTCGGGAGTTGTAATAACCAGTATTTCTTTTATACCTGCCAACATTAATGTACTAAGCGGATAATAAATCATTGGTTTATCATAAATGGGCATAAGTTGCTTACTTATACCTTTTGTTATTGGGTAAAGCCTCGTGCCTGATCCGCCTGCAAGTATAATCCCTTTCATTGCCTTATCTTTTATGATATTGTTCGGTATAATAATGCTGGTATTCGCCACTGGTAACATGTGTTAGCCATTGTTTATTTGCAAGGTACCAGTCAATAGTTTTGTTTAGCCCTTCTTCA
>DAOLYC010000088.1:0-8026 GCA_035425605.1 Ferruginibacter sp. | reverse complement strand
GCTTTTGTAAATCTATCATTTCAAAAAGCCTGGGTATATTTTTTTCCCAGTAAATACCGTTAATCAGAATATCTGTGTTTGAAATATATTTTTTGAATGTACAATCATACTCTTGCGGATTAGTATGAAAATCGTTTCGGTTGTACATGCCTGTTTGTTTATGTGCATACAAATCGGTTCCTTTAAGATGAACATAAACCGGATAGGAAAATTCTGATTCTATATATTCATCCGGCTCTACTTCATGAATACCCAGTAAATTCATTATTTCAAGCACACCATGAGCCACTCTGCCAGTTCCTGTAACCGCAATTTTTATATTAGGTAGTTTTAAGCCAAAATATGTATGTATCAATTTTTGAAAACTGTTAACCGAATATACCCTTGCCAGTTTAAATGCTCCTGTTCGGTTACCATAAGCCATCATGCCATTATGAGCGCCAACTATACCTGCAAAAAAACCAAAACCAATGATACGGGTGCCATCATCATGCTCCAGGCATTCATAATCAATTAAAGTTATCTTTTTTTGAAGTATAGCTTTAAATAATTGGCGGTTACCAGCCTGCATTTTTTTAGTGTGTGAAAAAAACATGTAACGCTTTTCCTCCAACAACATATTGATTGGTACTTCTTTAATTCCCAGCAGTAAATTACAACTGCTTAAGTCTTCCATCACCTCTACTCCCGCTTTTTCGTATTCCACATCGGCATAACATCGGTTAGGTGAATGTTGGGCAATTATTTTTATATCATCAAAATTTTTCTGTAGCCATTTGCACTGAGCCGGTGTTAATGCAACACGGTTATCAGCAGGTATCTTTCCTTCACGTATAAGGCCAATAGTGAGCATCGTAATTTTTTGACGGCAATTTACATTTTTGTAATTTAATAACAAGCTGTTTGCTTCAATAAAGCTTACCATCAATCCTAATAAAATAAAGTGTTAGCCATAAATCAAAAATTAATTTTATTCTTTACCTTCTTTTCATTTTCGACAAATTCGCACAATCAGTATCTTTGCCGCATGAATCATTTTGAATTATTTGACCTGCCGGTCTCTTTCAACTTCGACAGAAGAAAACTTGCCCTTAAATATTTTGAACTGCAAAAAAAATACCACCCTGATTTTTTTGTTCAGGCCAGTGAACAGGAAAAAGAAGAAGCCCTTGAAATATCAACACAAATAAATAAGGCCTTAAAAATATTGAAGAACGAAGATGAAACCATTAAATATGTATTGCAGTTAAAAGGGCTGCTTGAAGAAGAGGAAAAATATAAACTACCTCCTGAATTTTTAATGGAGATGATGGAGTTGAATGAAGATTTGGATAGCAGTTCGGCAAAGAAAATTGAGAGCTTTGAAAATGAGCTTTACCAGGAAGTGAAACCAGTAATTGAGAATTACGACGATACAAAGACTGATACGCAAGACTTATTAAATTTGAAAGAATATTATTACAAAAAAAAATACCTGCAACGTATTTTGGACAGGTTGGATGGATAATGTAATATTGCAGCCCAATTAAAAAAATGCCCATGTGGCGGAATTGGTAGACGCAGCAGACTCAAAATCTGCCGTTCGCAAGGGCGTGAAGGTTCGATTCCTTTCGTGGGCACAAAGCCGGAGAAAAAATTCTCCGGCTTTTTTCATCATTGATAAATCATAAAAACAAATTCCCTTTTGCTTTTTTCGTTCATTTTATCAATGTTATTTTAGCATCTTTAAAATAACATTGCAATAACAGCACAAACTTTTGCTTCTCATTTAAAGTCTGCAACTTTATATCATACACAAAAAAAGATTTGCTTTTTGTAATATTATCATCCTTGCTTAAATTGTAAATAAATGAATACAACAACATACGATTATGGAATGATTGGTTTAGGCACTATGGGTCGTAACCTGGCTTTAAACATGAGCGATAAGGGAAACAGTGTAATGGGGTACGACAAGAATGAAGCACAGGTAAAAACTTTTATTAAAGAAGCCGGTTCCCGTGCAATGTTTGCCAGTACAAGTTTAAATGAATTTTTACTTACTTTAAAAATTCCACGGGCCATCATTTTGTTGGTACCTGCTGGTAAGATTACTGATGATGTTATAAATGAATTAAAGCCATTATTATCTGAAAACGACCTGATAATGGATTTTGGTAATTCCCATTTTAATGATACTGATAAACGCATTGAACAACTGGCTACCTCAAAGATTCATTTTATGGGAGTAGGCATATCAGGTGGAGAATCGGGTGCTCGTTATGGTCCAAGCATTATGCCCGGAGGGCCAAAAGATATTTATAGAAATATATCGGCAATGTTACAATCTGTATCGGCTAAAGTAAATGATGAACCTTGTGTAACCTGGTTAGGACCCGGCTCTGCAGGGCATTACGTAAAAATGGTACACAATGGAATAGAATACGGATTGATGCAGCTTATTGCAGAGGCTTATCATATTTTGAAAACAGCAGGAAACCTCTCCAATGATGAACTTCATAAAGTTTTTTCTGAATGGAACAAAGGCAAACTACAATCCTTTCTAATTGAAATAACAGCAGATATTTTTTTACAGCAGGATCAACTTACAAAAAATGCGCTTGTAGATATGATATTGGATGCTGCAAAGCAAAAAGGTACTGGTGGTTGGGCTTCAGAAGATGCGATTAACCTGCAGGTACCTATTCCGGTTATTGACATTGCTGTTAATATGCGTAACCTTTCGGCATATAAAAGTGAACGTGAAATGGCCCAGCAAATTTTACAAGGGCCAACAAACACAGGTAACATTGCAAAAAACGAATTAATTAAAATGGTAGAAGAAGCGCTTTATTTTTCAATCATTACTACTTATGCACAAGGTATGGCGTTGTTACAAACTGCTTCAAAAAAATACCAATACGATTTGCAACTTGCATCAATTGCTAAAATATGGCGTGGTGGCTGCATTATCAGAGCAGCGTTGCTCGAAAACATTCATACAGCTTATGTAAAACAGCCGGGTTTAATAAACCTGATGCTAGATGAAGAGCTTTGTGCAAAACTAAACAACAATCAAAAACAAATACGTGCTGTAATAAATTTAGCCGTTAATAACGGAATACCAGTACCTGCATTGATGATGTCGCTGGCATATTACGATAGTTACCGAAGCGGTTGGCTGCCAGCAAATCTTATACAGGCACAGCGTGATTTTTTTGGAGCACATACCTATGAACGGAACGATCGGGAAGGAATTTTTCACACACAATGGAATCAAACCAATTTATAACATGGAGGCAACCAATGTAACTAAACCCAGTGCTACAATTATTATAATACTTGGCGCCACCGGCGACCTCACCTGGCGAAAGCTTATACCAGCCATTTATAACTTGTTTTTAGATAAATGGATACCAGAAAATTTTGCCTTGATAGGTGTAAGCCGAAAAAAAAAATATCAAACCCTGCTTTTCACACAAGGCTACATGAAGGCGTAAATAAGTTTTCAAGAAGAGGAAAAACAAAAAAAGCAGATTGGGATAATTTCTCGAAATACATTACTTACCAGGTTGGAGAATTTTCTAATAACAACACCTATTCAAACCTAAATAAACAGATAAAAACACTTGAAAAAAAATGGAAAGTAAAAGCCAATATAATTTTTTACCTGGCTGTACCACCGTTTTCATTTGAAGAGATTGCGTGCCGGATTGGCGCATCGGGGCTTGCTGCTGATAAATCAAGAAGCCGCATCATAATAGAAAAACCGTTTGGACATGACCTTGAAAGTGCAAAAAAGCTTAATGATTTACTTCATAGCAATTTTGATGAATCGCAGATTTATAGGATAGATCATTACCTTGGTAAAGAAACCGTGCAAAACATCCTTGCCTTTAGATTTGCCAATGCACTTTTTGAACCGGTGTGGAACCGAAATTATATTGATAGCGTACAAATTACTGTTTCAGAAAAATTAGGTGTTGAAAACCGGGGTAATTATTATGAAACCGCTGGCGCTTTAAGGGATATGATACAAAACCACCTGTTTCAGTTGCTTTGCCTCATTGCTATGGAGCCGCCAGTATCTTTTGAAGCTGATGAAGTGAGAAATAAAAAAGTTGATGTACTGAATGCTCTACGAAAAATACATGCCAATGAAGTAAATGATTTTGCTGTACGTGGCCAGTACGGCCCCGGCTGGATTGAAGGAAAAAAAGTTATTGGTTACCGTAAGGAACCCGATGTAAATAAAGAATCGGGCAAAGAAACATTTGCCGCTGTTAAATTATTTATAGATAACTGGCGCTGGCAGGGTATTCCTTTTTACTTGCGTACTGGAAAAAGAATGAACGAAACCATATCCATTATTACAATAAAATTTAAACCGGTACCACATAAATCTTTTCCGCCGGAAGCCAGGGGTAATTGGCAACCAAATATGCTAATGCTGCATATTCAACCACACATGGGAATACATCTGCAGTTTCAGGCTAAACGCCCCGGTTTAAAAATGATGCTTAACCCTGTGGATATGGAATTTAATTATGATGACTCCTATTCATCGGGAATGCCCGAAGCCTATGAAACTTTGTTACTGGATATTATGGAAGGAGATTCTACCCTTTTTATGAGAGCCGACCAGGTAGAAGCAGCCTGGAAAGCGTTAATGCCGATAATTGAAAACTGGAAATCTAACCCGCCGGTAAATTTTCCTAATTACGAATCGGGAACACAAGGCCCTGAAGACGCTGAAGCACTGATTGCAAAAGACGGCAATAGCTGGATTACAATATCATCTGAAATAAAATGAACATTTCTAAATATAATCTTACTGCTTTTAAAACAATTGACGATTTAAACAAAGCTGCGGCTGAATTTATTTTAGATACTGCCCAAAAAGCAATTGCAGTAAGAGGTTGTTTTATTATTTCACTATCTGGTGGGCAAACACCAGCCGGCTTGTATAAACTATTAGCATCCTCCTTATACAATACAAAATTGCCATGGCAAAATATTTTTGTTTTTTGGGGCGATGAACGCTGTGTACCTTTAAATGATGAGCGCAATAATGCTTACCAGGCAAAAAAAATATTGCTTGATGAAATTAAAGTTCCTGTACAAAATATTCATCGCATTCAAACTAACCACCAACCAATAGTTGCTGCAGCAAAATATGAAAAAGAATTAAATATCTTTTTTAAAGGCCATGAGCAACAGTTTGACCTTATTTTACTTGGTCTTGGTGAAAACGGACATACCGCTTCCATTTTTCCCGGTACGGATTTAGTTATAGAAAAATCAATTGGAGTAAGAGCTGTATATGTAGCTGAAGAAGATACATACAGGGTTAGTATGACAGCCCCACTTATAAACAAGGCTCGTAACATTTTATTTTTAGTTACTGGTATTACAAAAGCACCTGTTTTGCGAAATGTACTTATCGGGCTTTATGAACCAAGTATGTATCCGGCACAACTTATTAAACCTAATTCTGGCTCTTTACTATGGTTTACAGATGAAGAGGCTGCTTCGTTGTTAACAAGCTGAAAAAATATAAACAGTATATATCAATGAATAATTGCTGAATGAGAGAAGATAAAGTTGTTCTGCAAGGATTCTAACGTTGCCAAAAACCTTAAAACAAAAATGGCCGCAATCAATTGCAGCCATTCATTTAAAAAAAATAAAAATTATGTACCAGCAATATATTGCTGCATGTTTTCTATTATAAATTTCTGTTCGTGTATAATAGACCTCACCAGGTCGCCTATAGAAACTACACCCAGCAACTTACCATCTTCAACTACTGGTAAATGCCTTATGAATTTCCCCGTCATCAAAAGCATACATTCGTCTATTGTATTATTTGGTGTTACCGTTATAACATTAGCAGTCATAATATCTGATACTGGTGTTTCTTTAGAAGATTTGCCTTTTAATACAACTTTACGGGCATAATCCCTTTCTGTAAATATTCCTGCAAGTTTATCATGCTCGGTTACCAGCAATGAACTTACATTTTTTTCTACCATCAGCTCAAGTGCATGATAAACTGAAGTGCCCGGAGAAACTGAAAATACATTCCCGCCTTTTTCATCAAGAATACTTTTTACTGTAGCCATAATGTTAGTTTAAGGTTAAATAATCTATTCAAAAACCAGCGTTTTAAAAATAAGATTTTTTATCGAATATTTATAGTAGCTGCATCATACTTTAAAAAAATGATATAAATATAATGAAACAGGCATTTTTAAAAATTGATAACTATATATTTCTTTATTAATTCCCAGGTTTGTAAAACATTTAACTCAATCATTTTAATTCTATTATACAAAATTCCTGTTCTACACCTAATGAAAATTCATACACTGTATCAATGAACTGCCTGCCGTATTTGGCATAAAAAGACATAAAGTTTTCGATACGTTCCTGTAAATTGTTGTGAGGGAATAACTGCAATTTTATTTTTTGTATTTGACGCTGTTGTGCTTCAAACTTCTTCTTTTCGGCTTTAAGCATTTTTTTCTCTAATACTTCAATTTTTCTTACTGCTTGTTTTCTTAGTGCATCGGTATGTTGTATTAATGTTACATCCACTTCGCCTGAAACTTTTTTAATGGTATCATAAAATTCCTGGAGCGTTTTCTTTTCATTTTGAAGACTTAATTGAACTGTTGTTTCTCTTTTAACCAATGCATTCAACAGATCCTCTTTAGGCTTAAAAAGATCGATAACAGAAAACCCAAGTTGACTAATTTTTTCAATTTGTTTTTTTTCGGCAAGTAAAAACGAATTACGTAAAATTAAAACAGGATAAGGAACTAGCACTGCATCAAATACTTTTTTAAGTTCAAGCCAATAAGCAAGCTCACCTCCCCCACCAATAAAAGCAATATTGGGTAAAATCATTTCCTGGAAAACCGGCCTTAGTATCACATTGGGACTAAATCGTTCTGGGTGTTCATGCAATTCTTCCATCATTTCCTTTTCGGAAAAAGAATATTCAGTATTTACAACTGTGTACTGATCATTTAATTTTTCAATCCTTTCCCGTAAATCGTCTTTTAGGTAAAACATATTTAACGCTCTTCCTGCTGCCTGCACTTTATATTCCTTTGGAAAATTGCTTACAGTATGTTCTACTATTTTATAAGAAAATTGTTCTTTTAGTTCTTTTTCGGTTACTGAATTAAATGCTCTTTTATATTCAGCATCATCGGGTAATAAAACAAGTAACCCATAACTGCCAAACAAAATATTAATGAGTTTAAAAGTTGCTTGTTCAATAGTTGCACCTTCGGTATAACAAGCGCTCATGGTATCAATGATATCCTTTCCAAAAGGTTCAACAGTTATTTCTCCGGCAATATCACTCAGCATTTTTTGTAACCCTTTATCAACTTTCATTCGGCCAACTGCGCCGGTTTGCTTTGTTTCCCAAAAATGTTTATTGCCGTTGATGAATATATGCCCTAGTTCGTCAAGGTCTGCATCTTCGCTACCCATATAAAATACCGGAACATAATTATTTTCGGGCATTTCATTTTTAAGTTGTTCGCAAAGCTTTATAGTATGAAGTATCTTATAAATAAAATACAAGTGTCCGGTAAAAATATTGGGTTGGTGTGCTGTTGTAATGCTGTAAGTATTGTTTTTACTTAATAACCCAATATTTAATTGCTGCCTTGTGGTTGGGGCATTGTCTTTATAATGTTTATTTAAAATTTCTACCAGTAGTTTTCTGTTGGTTGGATATTTATCTCTATTTTCAATTGCTGCTTTAATTCCGGCAACAGAAACCGGGTGAGCATAAAAAGGCTTAAGCTGTTCTTTCCCTTCCAGGTAGTCCAAAATAATTTTTGAATAAAATCCGGTACCCCTGTAATCTGTTAGCGTTGATGTACAGTTCATTTATATTTTCCTAAGTTTAGTTAACAAACTTACATTAATCCTTAATATTTAAACAGATAGTTTCCGTAAATAATCAACTATTGCCGTATTAATAAAATTGTTCTTGCATTTATCAAAAAAATATCCATTTTTT
>DAOLYC010000087.1:0-8061 GCA_035425605.1 Ferruginibacter sp. | reverse complement strand
AGTATAACTGTTGTTGCATGGTGCATATCTTCATCGTATTTATATTTAGATACATCCCAAAAGTCAATCACTAAGTTGTCATCAACAAAAACTTTTACAATATCATCTGCCGTAACAGATAAATTATAGAAGCCAGGGGCAATATCAATATTACCTATGGCAACAACCGCAAAAGAATCGGCTGGTAAACCTTTGCCGATAGCGCTCCACCAAGTGTAGTTTAAATTTTTAGTCAGTTCGGTTTTTAAAGGGGCAGTGTTAAAAATTGTTTTAAAATGATTGTAGTTTTTGTTTGGGTCGTGGATTGCATCCCAACTGTACCAGCTAACATCCCAATTTATAGTTGGCTTAAAATCTCTAAAAGAGAATAAATATTTTTTACCGGCTTTCTGTTTAACGCCAAACAGATCGGTGAAAGATTCACCAGAATACTCTAATTCTAACTGAACGTCAGTACCGTTTTGTTGTGCAGTAATTAGAGCAGGAAAAGTTCCAAAATTTTGGCTAATATTTTTTATATCTTTTATATTTTTTATTCTCCAGTTTCCTTTTGGCCCCAGTACATCAAAATAATAAACATGGTTGCTATCAATTTTTTTTAAGAAGATGATGGGATAGCTGAAATTATATGGTCCCCATTCGGTTATTTTCATTTGGTCTCTTCCTTTATTAAATGTGGTAACAGGTATTTCTGTTTTTTCCCAGGTTTTTAATATTTCAGGAATTGTTACTGCGGTATCAATTTCTGCAGCGGTATGTAAATACAAGTTTGTAACAGAGCTATCGGTTTTTATTTCTTTATTACAATTGTAGAATTTGTTTTTATCTATCACAATATTATCTGATAACACTGTATTAATTGCATTGTTTTCGTTTTTAAATGTATTGTTCAATATTTGGTAGTTCATACTTGTGGTAATTCTTTTTTGAGCATATCCCCAATCAGGCGGCTGCGATTTTCTTGCCCATAATTTTATACCATCCTGCACATCGTCTGTAAAACTGTTGTTTGATATGGTATTATTTTGCCCATGTTCAATAGCAATGCCGGTTTTGTTTTTATAAAATTTGTTTCCAACAATACTTGTTTTCCAACTGTAACCGCCCCAAATACCATTATCACATTCTTTAATGATGTTTTCAATAATATTATTCTTACTAAAAGTAACTTCCACGCCATTAGTTGGGGCATAACTAAAATCATTTTTGTACAGGAAATTGTTATTGCATCCACCTTCACCGCTATCCATAGTAGTTTGCCCGGCCCATAAAAAAAATCCGTCTCCGCTGTGCGTTACACTGTTATAGGCAAATACATTATCATCACATTGTTCAAAAACAAGTATGCCGGCGCTATCCTGCCCCCGGTTATAAAAACCATAGCTGTGGCCTCGTACATTAAAATCAAGTTTGTTGTTAAAAACGTTATTACGACTGCTTCTGTACATTCCAATGCCTATGGCCGAATTAAAAGAAAAGTTGTTATCGGTTATCATACCGTCATTACAGCGCATCATCATTAAAGCACACTGCCCTCCGATAATGATATTGTTTTTAATAATAGCGCTATTGCAATCTTTCAAATAAATGCCGGCGCCATATCTTAGCCATTCATCGTTTTCGTTGTGATGATAGCTCATCCAATCGCTAACATCTTCATGTTGCCAATTGCTTTGTAAATGCTGGCGGTAATTATAACTAAAGTCAGAATTTTCAATAGTAAGGTTTTTGCAACCTTCTGCCATCACGGCTATTTTGTACCCTTTTATCCTGGCATTTTTTATGGTGATATTGTTGCCTTTTATTAAAACAGCCAGTCCCTGAAATTTGTTGGGTAATTGATTGGCAGTATTTCCCTGTAAAAAAGAATGGTTGAAATCAATAGTTATATTATTTCCAATAATTTGTACAACGGGTTTATTAATCAAATCATAACTGGTTAAAAGGTAAGTTGCATGTTTAATTTTAACCGAACTGGAGATTATCATGCCTTTAGTAAGTACAACATCGGTTTGGCTGGCTGCTTTTAGTGCCCATCCACTGAGGTTGAAAAGAAAGAAAAAACAGGTAGTTTTTAGTAATTGCATCAAGATAAAGTTAGGCTTATTAACAATTTACAGCAGATTGTGGGTAGATTTCAGTAAAAAATCAAAAATTCTTGCATTTCAAACTGAAATTATTAATATTTAACCTTACCTTTGCCGTCCAAAAATTAGCACTATGGCCAGAGTATGTCAGGTAACAGGAAAGAAGCCAATAACAGGAAATAAGGTTTCACACTCAAATATTAAAACAAAACGCAGGTTTTTACCAAATTTGCAAACAAAACGCTATTTTCTTGCAGAAGAAGATAAGTGGGTAACACTTAAGGTATCAACTGAGGCAATAAGAACCATTAACAAGAATGGTTTATATTCAGTAGTAAAGCAATTGCGTGCTGCTGGTGAAAAAATTTAAAATAATTTTAGCTGATTAGCTAATTCGATGATGACAGCGCCTTTAGTGAAAAGAAGTATTGAATTAAAAAATTAGCTCATTAGCATATTATCACATTATCAAATTAAATAACAATGGCAAAGAAAGGTAACAGGGTACAGGTAATTTTGGAGTGTACCGAGCATAAAACAAGTGGTATGGCCGGCACAAGTCGTTACATTACCACCAAAAATAAAAAGAACACACCCGAGCGTTTAGAGTTAAAGAAACTTAACCCTATTTTAAAGAAAGTAACTGTTCATAAAGAAATTAAATAACCCTATTAGCTAATTTACTAATTAGCTATTGTGCTAATTGGAAAATACATAAGCAGATTAGTATATTATCACATTATCAAATTAAACAATCATGGCAAAAGCAGCTAAAACAGCGATAAAAACCAAAGACCAGAAAGCAGCAGCAGATGCTAAAAACTGGACTAAAGTTATACGTACATTACGCAGCCCTAAATCAGGCGCATATACTTTTAAGGAAGCTATCGTACACAAAGACAAAATAAAAGAATACTTAGCTAGCTAAGATATTTTACGTAAAAATATTATACAAAGCTTTCCGATTACCGGGAGGCTTTGTTTATTTTAGCAATACCTGTACTTAATAATCATCTATCATGGGACTATTTAATAAATTATTTGGTAAAAAAGAACAAAAAGAAACACTTGACCAGGGGCTTGAAAAAACCCGAACAGGTTTTTTTAGTAAAATAACCAAAGCCATTGCCGGTAAAAGTACTGTTGATGAAGAAGTGTTAGATGATGTGGAAAATGCCCTGGTAAGCGCCGATGTGGGTATAGAAACCACAGTAAAGATTATAGAGCAGATTGAAAAAAGAGTTGCTAAAGATAAATACCTTAATACCTCAGAACTCAACAAAATACTTAAGGAAGAAATACAAAACATCTTAATATCGGCACCCCAGGATACAAGTTATACCGATTATGAACTTCCGGCAGGCCATAAACCTCATATCATTTTAATAGTTGGTGTAAATGGTGTTGGTAAAACAACCACTATTGGTAAACTAGCTCATAATTTTAAGCTTGCCGGTAAATCTGTTTTGTTAGGCGCTGCCGATACCTTTCGTGCTGCTGCAGTTGACCAGCTAACCATCTGGAGTGAACGAGCAGGCGTACCAATTGTTAAAAAAGATATGGGCAGCGATCCTGCTGCCGTAGCATTTGATACTGTAAATAGTGGAGTTGCAAAAAATGTAGATGTAATATTAATTGACACTGCAGGCCGATTGCACAATAAATTACATTTAATGGATGAGCTTACAAAAATTAAAAGAGTTATACAAAAAGTAGTACCCGATGCACCACACGAAGTGATGTTGGTGCTTGATGGCAGCACCGGGCAGAATGCACTGGAACAAGCTAAACATTTTACAGCCGCTTCTGATGTAACAGCACTTACTATTACAAAACTTGATGGTACAGCAAAAGGAGGTGTGGTATTAGCTATTGCCAACCAGTTTAAAATACCTGTTAAGTTTATTGGTGTAGGAGAGAAAGCAGAAGACTTACTGGTTTTTAATAAACAGGATTTTGTGGATAGCTTGTTTAATTTATAATAGTAAAAAAAACTTTAGCAAACATCAAAGGACGTTTACGGTTCACCGTTGATGTTGTTCCTATTCAAAATTTAAAAATTTTTTTCCATTCCTGAAAGCTTTGGCTTGGTCGCCTGACCAGCCGGAATCAGTACCCAACTAATTGCCTTTATAATGGTTCAATAGCCAAATCCTATTTACGTTGCTGGTTGAAGACCACAGCACTTCGTTATAGAGTTTAAGAGTTGACTTACGGATGTATGAGATCACCGAAAGCTTTGCACTGGAGAAGTAACCGATAATAAATTTTGTACAGTGCTTCTTTTGATTAATAACGCAATGTTCTTGCCTGCACACATAGTTTTTAAAAAGAGATTTTGTAGAGAAAGATAACATTATTGGAAGTTTCCGCACCGGATAAAAATTACTGCTAACATCAAAGGACGATTACGGTTGAAAAAATAAGGCAAAAAGAAAAGCCCCTGTAGAAACAGGGGCCGGTTACCAAAACTAACTGCTTATGAGAAAATCTTTATTGTTTTATTTTTAATTGCTGATACAAATATCCAAAGAATTTTTTCTGTTTGCTGTTAACAAAATACAAAAGCCAGTTAAAGTAGCGTTAAATGGATTTTATAATACAGCATACATTTACATTGCTATGACAAATAAAGCCGCCCTGTTAATAAAGCGGCTTTATTTATTTTATTTCTTACAATTTTTAATTGCCTCCACCACCTATTCCACCTCCACTTGATTGTGTTCTTTTATTCTCATCTTCTATAGATGTTTTTCTTTGCCTTGCTGCTTTAACCTGGCTGTTACCAAAACGGTAAGTAAAATTTAATTTTAATTGACGGCTTTCCCAACGGCCGCTTGCAAGGCTATATTGCCCTGTAAAATTTGAGCTTCCTTTCCATTTCATTAACCTAAACATATCACTTACAGATGCTTTCAACATTCCTTTGCCTTTCAATATATTTTTTTGTAAGCCGCCATCTATACTATACATGGCAATACTTTTAAAAGTACCCTGCCAAATGGTAGGCGATGCATAAAAGCCACTTAGCTCGGCTTTAAATCCTTTACCCAGGTTAAAACTGTTTTGCATATAAAAATTCATAGCAAAAACATCAAGGTTTACATTACGATCTCCACCACCAAAATTTGCCTTATACTGCGAGTAATATGAATTTACATTTACAAAAAAACTGTACCATTTGTATTGAAATGGATAACTGATATTTAAGCTAATAATATCCTGCGTAGCTAAGTTCTTTTTGGTTAAAAAACTTTTTGATCCATCGGTAGTATCGGGTAGTTGTGTAAAAATATCTTTTACATGACTAAAGTTTAACTGAGTATTTAATTTGTACCTGTAAGTATGTGAAAATCCAAAACTATTGGTGTATTGCGGCCGCAAATTGGTATTACCCTTCATAAATGAATAGTCGTTCAGTTTAAATTCAAAAGGGTTTAGATCCTGGTAGGCGGGCCTGTCTATTCGCCTGCTGTAGGTGATACCAAACTGGCTCATAGGATTTTTATTAAAAGTAATGGCCGCACTTGGGAAAACATCTAAATAATTACGATGAATGGAAGAATCGTAATTATCGTAAGTGGCAGTAGCAGCATTATATTTAAGACCGGTAGAATTGCCATCAGAAACAGTGTTTTCAACCCTTAATCCCATTTGTATCATAAAACCTGTAAAAGCACGATTATAATTTACATAGGCAGCATTAATGTTTTCGGTGTATTTAAACCTGTTACTTTTATCCTTATCGTAAACTTCATTGCTTCCATAAACATCATACCTCCTGAAATCATTATCAGTTTTTACATACCCTATCTTACCACCTAATCCTAACCGTCCTTTGTAAAAATTTCTTTCATAATCGGTTTTTACCGAATAAATGTTGATATTGGTTGGTGAAATCATTCGGTAAACATTGCTATACAGTTTTGTTGCACCACTGGCATCGTAATAATCATTTGGCTGAAACTGGTTCCCTCTTATTTTAAAGTTTCCATAGTCTGCATCAATATTCAACTCCGTACCACCCGTAACAGCATACCTGTAATTTATGTTTGTATTGATGTTGTTTCTTGTTGTAAGGTTTTCATTGCTTGCCTCTAACACACGGGTTATAGTATTGGTTGGCTTGTATATGATGCTCATTGGCCCTTTTGTATTCATATCATTAGCCGAAATATTTCCATTAACGATGAAACCAACAGTACTTTTTTTGTTTATAAAAAAATCGGCTCCACCTTTAAAATTATGCCCATACTTATTATGGTTTAGCATACTGTTTTTCTGATCAAAGATGCTATCACCTTGTTCTCTGTAAAATTTAAAATTTGCTAAATTCAACCCCGTATTAAAATTATAGTTACCAAATACATTTATCTTTTTATTTCGGTGGTTTAGTGCTATGCCTGCGTTGTATTTAGAATAGTTGCCAATATTATATCCTGCATTTACACTACCGTTGGTACCTATGGTTTTATCTTTTTTTAATTTAATGTTGATGATGCCAGCATTTCCGGCAGCTTCGTATTTAGCAGATGGATTGGTAATTAGTTCAATGGATTCTATCTGTACCGATTGTAGTGATTTAAGATAAGCTGAAAGGTCAGCTCCCGACAAAGGACTGGGTTTACCATCAATATATACCTGCACGCCATTTTTACCTGCAAGGCTCAGGTTATCATCTTTATCAACCATTACTCCCGGAGATTTACGCAGCAATTCCAACGCATCATTACCAACTGCATTAATAGTGCCTTCTACATTTAGGATGGTCTTATCGGCCTTTACTTCTACAATGGGTTTTTTACTGCTAACGGTTACGGCTTCCAGGCTTTTACCTGTAGGATGGATAGTTATTTCGGGTACTATGGTAACCGAGTTTTCTTTCACTTCAAATGAAGCGGTAAAAACAGGAGTAAAACTTACCATGCTTGTTTTTATAAAATAATTACCAGGGTTTATCTGAACAAGTTCAAATTTTCCGCTTTTATCGCTGATGGCTGTTTTAACCAATGCAGAATCTTTAGCAACATAAAGTAAGATGCTGGCATCAGCAATACTTTTGCCAGTATTATCTTTTACATTGCCGTTTATTTTTGAAAAATTTTGAGCAGATATGCTCATTGCAGTTAATAAAATGCCTGCTGTAAATAACAGTAACTTTTTTTTCATGACTATACTTTTGGTTTAAACTTTAGTTCAAAATTAGTTAGCAACTCTTGTAAACATTGCACTACAATTTATGAGTGATGTTAAAAGCTGATGAATGGTATTGCAAATTCTGTTTACAATATTCTTTAGTGTTTATGTTTTAAAATAATCTCCTCTACTTTTTAAAAAATTAAAATATTTGCTTGGTATGGGATTTTTATTTTATGCAAATATAGGTAAATAATTATTGAAAAACAATAAATATGTAATAACAATAAATAAATATTGAAATTATACTTTTATCGATACTTATGTTTAATAAACAGCTTTACTTAGTTTTAAAATCTTCTATTTCATTTAAAAATTTTTTTGCTTTAATTATCGAAGTAAATTCTATGCTACTTAACACAAATGATTTTATAAATCTTTTATCCGCATTTTTGGGAGTGAGGTTTTTGTACAGCCAAATGGCCAATAAAGTGAAAACCAGTGTTATGGGTACTGCAATCAACCAAAATCTAATATCATTATTACCAATCATTTGCCAGCTCCAGAAAAAGGTTGTGTAAAAAGGTAATTGTAGCCAAAGTATACGGCCGATATTAAATGTTGATGCTTGTAAACGAGTGAGTTTATTTTGGGTTACTGTTATACTATTGCTGTAATCAATTTGTTTAATAATTACTGCATGTTTTATATAAATAATTACTGCTGCAAGGTTACATAATGCAATCATCAATACCGAAACCGAAAAAAAAGGGTTCTTAAAACTGTTTCCATAAACAAGTATTGCCAAAAATAATATCCATATAATTTATAAAAAACA